>CALGEE010000026.1 GCA_937881525.1 uncultured Sphingomonadales bacterium
CCCAACGTCATTTGCCGATCAGCAAGCCAAATGGCAGGAAAGCGACCATATCCATGGCTTGACGCAGCAAAAGACCATTGTCCTTATCAGCACCCGGAACCTTCGCAGGGTCAAGCAGTCCGATCTGAACGAGATAATTTGGCGTAATCGACAATGCGATGGCGTCACCAATCGCCTCATGGAAACCATCATTTGCACCGTTTAGGTATAGATAGGGCTGTTTATTGTACGCACGCTGATAATAATTGTGACCAAGCTCATGATGAATAGTTACGAAATCGTCTGTGTTGACCTTGATGCACATTTTGATGCGAAGGTCTTCCACATTGTCGATGTCCCAAGCCGATGCGTGGCAGACCACTTCGCGGTCCGTTGGCTTGATAAATTGCGCACGATCCCAAAAAGTTTTGGGCAATGGTGCAAAGCCGAGCGACGAAAAGAAGCCCTCGCCGACTTTCACCATATTTTTTTCTGCCTTGCCGCGGCTTGCAGTGAAATCTGCAACATCGGTTTGCTGATACCCCTTCGTTACCAAAAGCGCACCAATGTCATACCCGATGTCGCCGGCACCTGGCGGAGCAACGATGTCATAGATATTGCCCCATTCCTGCGCCCACATATTTCCAAGCAAATCGGCACGGATTGGTCCTGTTTTGGACTGGACCGCATCGCCATATTTCTTGTTCAACTGCGTGCGAACATAGGTATGCAACTCGTCGTACAGCGGCTTTACCTCAAGCCATAATTTGTCGGTCAAATTGGCAAAGTCGTCTGCGGGCATGTCATATCCCGACCGCCACATCGCGCCGACATCGGCATAGCCAAGCTCGGTCGCGCCCTTATTGGCGATTTCGAGCATCCGGGCATAATCTGGCCCCATCGGCGCACCGACATTGTCGTGCCAGCTGACCCACATTTCTCTCAGTTCATCGGGATTGCGGTTCGATCCCATCTCCGCCTCGATATCCGAACCGTTGATTTCCTTGCCACGCAAAGTGCCGCGTCCCTTGCCATAAGAAGACTGCAATTTGGTCGAGATGGTCGCAAGTTCCGCTGCTGCCCCGGGCGTTGTTGGTGCCGGCAAAACAATGCCACCACGCAGAATGTCCAGCTTGCGCTTTGTGTCATAGGATAGCCCTGGCAGCGCCTGATATTTGGCAGCCTCAAGCGCATAGCCAACGGCTTTTTCCGTGCCGATTTCACCGTAGCGCGCGGCAATGGCATCGGTGTCATCCGTCAAATAGGTGGCGTTAATCCACGCGACGCGGCCACCTTCGACGGAGAAATCAAACAAGTCCTTTTCGGCGCGAGCAACAAACGCATCGGCGTCAGAAGCCGTCGGCGCTACGGCCGCAGTGGCAGCGTCCTGGGCCATGGCGGCAGTTGGTACAGATAGCGAGGCGCATGCCAAAGCAGCAATAGATGCAAGAATTTTCATATTAGGTTCCTGACAAACAATATGCCTCACTGGTGAAACTTTCGGGCTGCTCCGTCAAGCGACGTGACGCGCCTTTCGTCGAATACCGAGCGCGACCAGCAAACCAAAAAACGTTACCAAAAATAATATCATTTTTATTGGCCGCATCTTTGCTGCAATGTTCGCCAGCAGATCAACCCCACCGGCGCCTGCAGCTTGAACCAGCTGGCTTATGGTTTCGGCAAAATCGGAAATTGCAAAACCAATGGCGGCAAACATGACGACTTTGCCGAGACGCGCCAGCATTGCGTGCGATGACGCTGCAAACATCCGCCCACCGGCAAACGCGCCCCACGCGTAAACGACGATAAACATGAGGTCCAACTCCATACTATAGATTGCCAGATCCATCACACCGGAGGCAGCCCAGCCGGTATGGATGATATTCACCCGCCCCGCACTGACCGCTGCCTGATGGTCGCTCATACCCAAAGGCGAAGCATCCGTAACCAGCCAAACGTTCATAACGATTTGAGCGGCTAACAACAAAATGCCGACCAACCAGAACGTCCAAAAACGCCTTTCTAGAGCAGATTCGTCGCGCATGGCTAACTGCCCAAAGACCCGGACAATACCCCTGACAGGGCATCCTCGCGCGTTAGATGATAGGTTGTGTAATCATGCAGCAGCCCACCATGATCACGCTTATGTTCCAGCACCAACTTCCCGCCCAAACGTTCGACGGCAGTGCGGGACCGGAAATTGTTCGCGCCGACCTGAAAGACCACGGTCCGAACAAACTGGAAGATATAATCGAGCATCAGCGCCTTCACTTCGCGTTTAACACCGGTGCGCCAATATGCCGTCGCGAAGAAGGTCCAGCCAATTTCGATTTCATCGGCGATGGCGGCGTAATTGGCAAAGCGCGTGCTACCCATGATTTCGCCTGTTGCTGTGTCTAATATTGCAAACGCGCCCTGCGATGCGATGGCGCCGCCGAAAAAATCGTCGAACACCTCTCTTTTATACCGATCCCGAAAGGGATGCATCGCCCATATTTCAGGGTCTGATGCCACGGCAAACAGCCCATCATAGTCGGCCACTACCAAAGGCTCAGTAAAACGCGCTTGCCCGTCAAGACCAGCTGAATGTCAAACAGCGGCAACGTCACCAGAGCTCACCCGTCAAGGCCTCGACAAAGGCTTGCCCAAGCTCAGGCTTTATGACTGCGCTCATATGATTGCCCGGAACTAGGACCAACTTTCCACGGCGTAGAAGCGCTGCAAGGTCGGCAACCGAGCCATTATCATTATCCTGCTCTCCGCATACCACGGCGACGGGCAATGTCCATTCGGCAATCTGCGCTACACTCGTGTCAGTGATTGTTTCCAAAATATGCCGCAATGCTTCTGGGTCACCACCTGTAGTTTTCAAGAACGCCTCCGCCATCCGCGCGGCCGAACCCTTTTCATGATGTCCCAGATTATCGAAGACCTGGCGAAAATGAAGGCTGCGATGGGCGGTGTTCGTAAGTCCTTCCAAACCCATGCCAGAAATAACCGCCCTGCCCGGTGCGGCGCCGCGCGTTAGCATCCGCGAAACAGTGCGCCCGCCAAGCGAGTATCCGCCCAAGTCGTAATCCTCGACACCCAAATGTGCCAACAAGGCGAACTGGTCATCGGCCAAGACATTCCTTGGATAATGCGCCGGATTATGGGGCTTTCCGCTAAGGCCATGTGCGCGCAGGTCAGGCATGATCACACGGTATCCAGCATTCGCCAGCGCAGCAGCATGGCCATATCTAATCCAGTTGGTGTCCGCGTCGGACATGAACCCATGGATAAGAAGCAAGGGGCGTCCTTGCCCGATTTCACGCCAGGCAATTTTGACGCCGTCGGCGGCCAGAAAACTGTCGCATGTAATCATCGGCTTCTTGTTTGTTCGTTCAGACATAATGTGTTCCTGATGCCACGCGCCTTTCTGTCAGGAAAGTTTTTTCGGAAATTGTGCGCTGCACCAAAATCAACCTTGCTAATAATAAGCATAGCTATTATATTGTTAAGATAGGAATTAATCTGGGCTTTCTGATGGGAGACGCTGCGCGATTGCTTCGGCGGTCGTTTGACGAACGTGCCCGCGCCATGGGCGTGACTCGGCCGCAATGATCGCCTATCTCGACGATTTCAAATTGATGATGATCATGCTGATAATCGTCAGCCCGCTGGTTTTCTTTTTGAAGCCTGGCAAAGCAGCCCCAGGGCAGCAGCCGGCGATGGCGGACTAACGATTACGCCGAGCGCGCCACCAATCCCTTTTGCTGCATCCGCCACACCGCCATCTCGATGCGGTCTTGACCAAAAAAGGGCTCGCCATCGAAGACTAAGGTCGGGACGCCCCAATGGCCCGCAGCCTCAAGCGCAGCTTGGTTAGCCGCAATTTCAGCGTCGAGGACTTCTGAATCTTTGATGGCTTCGGCGTCCAATTCGTGGAAGTCCAATCCGGCGCGCGTCGCCGCACCCGCCAAATGGTCGCCCTCATGCCAATTTTCCGCGCCACCCCAGATAAGACGTGAAACTTCATCGCAAAAGGCAAGGCTCTTGCCGCGCCGTGCCGCGGCTTGACCGAGACGTGTCAGGCGAAAGATATAGGGCTGTTCATCTGAAATTTTGCGGGTCATCACGTCTTGCACAATGGGATCGGGCCGTGGTGGACCAAACGGGATGCCATGAAACTGCGCCACACGGAACATATCGGTAAAGGTATAGCGCAGCCAGTTCGGGTGGCTGCGTTCAAAAAAATCAGGTTCGCGGATTGCCAGAGGATATACCGGTCGCAAATTTATTGTCAGGTCATATTCTTGCGCCAGCGCGCTATATCGCCGTGTGGCTAGATAGCTATACGGACTGCGAAACGACCAGAATATATCCGCTTGCAGCCCCATAACTTATCCCTTTTTCAAATGCCGCCGCCCAAGCAGTTCGGCAATCTGCACCGCATTCAGCGCGGCGCCTTTGCGTAAATTATCCGACACGCACCAGAAGGCAAGGCCATTGTCGACAGTGGGATCTTCACGAACGCGGCTGACATACGTCGCATCATCGCCCGCAGCTTCCACAGGCGTAATATAACCGCCATCTTCGCGCTTATCGATCAGCATGATGCCAGGCGCTTCCCGCAGGATGTTTTTCGCGGTCTCTGCCGACATTTCGCGTTCATATTCGATATTCACAGCCTCGCTGTGCCCAACGAATACCGGTACACGCACGCAGGTTGCGGTCAGCTTGATTTTTGGGTCGAGTATCTTCTTGACCTCAACCATCATCTTCCACTCTTCCTTGGTGTAGCCGTCGTTAAGGAAGCTATCGATATGCGGAATGACGTTGAAAGCGATTTGCTTGGTGAATTTTTTGGCATCCGCGCTATCGCCGACAAAGATGTTGCGGCTCTGTTCGAACAGTTCATCCATGCCCTCTTTGCCCGCGCCTGAAACCGACTGGTACGTTGATACGACAACACGCGTGATCTTGGCATAATCATGTAACGGTTTCAGCGCGACAACCAGCTGTACCGTTGAACAATTCGGGTTCGCGATGATATTCTTGCGCTTGTAAATGTCGATCGCGTCGGGGTTTACCTCAGGCACAATCAATGGGACATCCGGATCCATCCGGAAAAGCGAGCTGTTATCAATCACGACGCACCCGGCAGCGGCTGCTATCGGCGCAAATTTCTTGGTAGCGTCCGAACCGATGGCAAAAATCGCCATGTCCCAGCCCGACCAATCGAAATTCTCGATATTCTGGATCTTGAGCATCTTATCGGTATCGCCATATTCAATTTCGATACCATGGCTGCGCGATGACGCGAGCACAGCAACCTCGTCGGCAGGGAATGCGCGTTCGGCCAAAATGTTCACCACTTCGCGGCCCACATTGCCGGTCGCGCCTGCGACCACGATACGATAACCCATGTGTAATTCCTCGACGTGTAAGCGGACGGGGCAGTAAAAAAGGCCGGGCTCTTTATAGGAGCGCGGCCTTTCATATTCTGTTAGAAACGTGAGCCTAGCTCCTGCCTTATTCGGCAGCCTCGGTGGTTTTAATCGGGCGTGGGTCGCGGCGCTCCGCAATACGTGCCTTCTTACCGGTCAAACCACGCAGATAATACAGCTTCGCACGACGCACAACGCCCTTACGGACGACTTCGATGCTGTCGATGTTCGGGCTGTACAGCGGGAATACGCGCTCGACGCCTTCACCGAAAGACATTTTGCGTACGGTGAAGTTGGAGCCCATGCCCTTGTTCGAACGCGCGATGCACACGCCTTCGTAATTCTGAATACGCGTGCGTTCACCTTCGATGACCTTCACGCCCACCTTGACGGTGTCGCCTGCACGGAAAGCAGGAATTTTTTTGTTTTCTGACAAAGCTGCAATAGCTTCGGCTTCGAGTGTTTGGATGAGGTTCATGCCCCATTTAATCCTTATTCTTTTGTCGCACGTCAGAGGCAGGCTGGACCCGGGCATCCTTGTAACGCCCCCAAAGGTCCGGTCTGCGTAACCGAGTGATTTCCTCTGCCTGATGTTTCCGCCAAGCAGCTATTTTCGCATGATCCCCCGATCGCAACACTTCAGGGATCATATGCCCTTCCCAATCATTGGGTCGGGTGTAGTGCGGATATTCAAGTAACCCTTGTTCAAAGGACTCTTCGTCACCGCTGGAAGCGCCGCCCATTACGCCGGGAAGCAGCCGAATGCAAGCGTCTAACAGCATCAGCGCACCAATTTCGCCGCCCGACAGAATGATGTCGCCCATCGACACTTGTTCGATTTCGGGACGGGCATCGAACAAGCGCTCATCAAACCCTTCAAATCGGCCGCAAAGGACGGTTACACCGGAGCCAGCGGCAAGTGCACGGATGCGGCTTTGTGTGATGGGTGTACCACGCGGCGTCATGGCGAGAATCGGAAGTTCAGGTTGCGCCGCAGACGCATTGTCGACCGACGCAGCAAGGATATCCGCCCGCAACACCATCCCCGCCCCGCCGCCTGCTGGTGTATCGTCTACCGTGCGATGCTTATCCGTCGCAAAATCGCGGATCTGGAGAGGTGCGCAAGACCATTTGCCCTCCTCCAACGCACGACCAGCCAAGGATATTCCCAGTGGGCCGGGAAACATCTCGGGATAAAGCGTGAGGATTTGGGCGTGAAAGGTCATATCACGAAAGCGGCATCGATGACGATATTGCCGCCCGCGCCGGCGGTCCATTCGGGGACAGCGTCGGCGGTCATCGGGACCATGAATTTTTTACCGGGCTTGCCTTCAACGGATGGCATCTGAATTTCGAGAACGTCGCTAGCGCCGAAATTTTCAACGGCAACGCAGGTGCCAAGGTCGATACCATCCGTGGATACGCATCGCAAACCAAGCAGGTCGCTGTAATAATATTCGCCATCGTCCAGTTTAGGCAAAGCCTCACGCGGGACAGTCAGCAACGTACTACGCAGTTTTTCTGCAGCATTTCGGTCGTTGATTTCGGCAAAGCGCGCGATTGCGCCGTCTTTGGTCGGGCGCAGCGACTTTACCGTCAACGCCCCGTCATTAAAACTTTTGTAATGTTTCAAGCCATCGAGATTATCCGCAAACAGCTTCAAACGGACTTCACCCGTCACGCCGTGCGCGCCAGAAACGGCGGCAAGCGTGACGGTGTTGTCAGCCAAGGCTTAGCCCTCGGCCTTTTCTTCAGTTGCTTCTTCTGCAGCAGGCGCCTCTTCGGCGGCTACTTCAACAGGCGCAGCTTCTTCGGCGGCAGGTGCTTCTTCAGCAGCAGCTTCAACAGGTGCAGCTTCTTCAGCGACAGGCGCTTCTTCGGCAGCAGCTTCAACAGCTACAGCTTCTTCGGCGGCAGGCGCTTCTTCAGCAGCAGCTTCAACAGGTGCAGCTTCTTCAGCGACAGGCGCTTCCTCGGCAGCAGCTTCAACAGCTACAGCTTCTTCGGCGGCAGGCGCTTCTTCGGCAGCAGCTTCAACGGGAGCGGCTTCTTCAGCGGCAGGAGCTTCTTCGGCTACAACTTCAGGCTCTGGCTCAGGAGCTGGTGCGGCGGCCGCAACAGCTGCTGCTTCTTCAGCTTCAGCAATCTTCGTTGCCTTGTCTTCAGCGCGATCCTTGGCCTTCTGGCCTGGTTCACCCTTGTTCGGGTTGCTCTTGACCTTGCGCTCTTTGACGCCAGCGATGTCAAGGAAGCGGGCAACGCGGTCCGATGGCTGCGCACCAGCCGCGAGCCAATGCTTTGCACGCTCGGCGTCGATGATCATACGCTCAGCGCTGTCTTTTGGAAGCTGTGGGTTATAGCTGCCAATACGCTCGATGAACTTACCATCGCGCGGCGCACGGGCGTCGGCTACGACAATTTTATAATAAGGGCGCTTTTTCGAACCGCCCCGCGACAAACGCATTGATAATGCCATAAAACTAACTCACCTTTCTTAAAATACTAAAACTAAACAATAATTTATTTTTTTTTATTAAGAAGTTTTGCGAGGTCGGGTGGTATACCGCCACCGCCGCCCATTCCGGGTAACCCGCTTATGCCAGGCGGCATTGCGCCGGGGGGCAAGGCGCCCATCGCGCCACCCATGTCGCTGCTGCCTAAGCCGCCTTTTCCACCGAACATAGCAGCGAGGCCCTTGAGACCACCCATCTTCCGGATGCGTTTCATAGCGCCGGCCATTTCCTGATGCATTTTAATCAGCTTGTTGACGTCTTGCACCGTCATGCCGGACCCCTTGGCGATACGGATTTTCCGTTTGGCGTTGAGCAATTCCGGCTTGGCGCGCTCTTTTGGAGTCATCGAGCCGATGATGGCATCCATGTGCACGAGCAACTTGTCATTCATGCCGCTGGCGTCCATCGCCTGCTTGGCCTTTTTCATGCCGGGCATCATGCCAGCAAGCGCGCCCAGACCGCCCATTTTGGTCATCTGACGGAATTGGGTTCGCAGATCGTCCATGTCGAACTGACCCTTAGCCATTTTGGCCGCGAGCTTATCCGCATCTTCCTTTTCCACCATTTCGGACGCGCGTTCGACCAAGCCGACAACGTCACCCATGCCCAAAATACGGCCAGCAACCCGGCTTGGGTTGAAAGCCTCAATCGCGTCAAGCTTTTCGCCGACGCCTGCAAATTTGATTGGCTTTCCGGTAATAGCACGCATCGACAGGGCAGAACCGCCGCGTGCGTCACCGTCCATGCGGGTCAGCACGATACCCGTCAGATCAACTCGCTCACCGAAGCTTTTGGCAACATTAACGGCGTCTTGACCGGTGAGCGAGTCGACCACCAGCAGAATTTCCTGCGGCGTCGAAACCTTTGCCACCGCCTGCATTTCGTCCATCAACTGTTGATCAACGTGCAAGCGACCAGCGGTATCGAGGATGAGGACGTCAAAACCCTGCAGCTTTGCAGCCTGCATCGCCCGCTTGGCGATATCGACAGGCATCTGCCCTTGAACGATTGGCAGAGTCGCCACCTCAGTCTGCGAACCAAGCGTGGCCAGTTGCTCCTGCGCAGCGGGACGATTAACGTCGAGCGAGGCCATGAGGACTTTTTTGCCCTGCTTAGCCTTCAACATCTTGGCGATTTTAGCAGTCGTCGTCGTTTTACCCGAACCCTGCAGACCAATCATCATGATAATCGCAGGTGGCGCAACTGCCAGATTCAGATCGCTTTGTTCAGCGCCAAGCATCTCGACAAGCGCGTCGTTGACGATCTTGACGACTTGCTGACCAGGCGTAACCGATTTCAGCACCTGCGCGCCAACGGCTAGCTCGGTTACCTTGTCGACAAACTCACGCACGACAGGCAGCGCAACGTCAGCCTCAAGCAGGGCAACGCGCACTTCCCGCATTGCTTCACGCACATCGGCTTCGTTCAACGCACCGCGACCACGCAGGCGGTCAAACACACCTCCCAACCGGTCGCTTAGCTTGTCAAACATCGACATTCCTTACCAATGCGCCTCAATTGAGGCATAAACGAACAAAAAGCCGGTGAGCAAATCTTCGCCAACCAGCTTGGAAACTATGGTTTTCCAACAAACATGAATGGCAGATAACCTGCCTTGGCCACTCGAATAGCCACTGGCGCGCAAGAAAGCAAATTATTCCGCGAGGCCAAACACCTATAGAGCATAGCATGAACGGTGGACACTGCGCCTTGCACCTCCTAAATCGCCCAACATGGCGATGGGCGAATTTCACAAGATGCATGGGCTCGGTAATGATTTTGTCATTATCGACGCGCGAGCTTATCCAATAGAAATGTCCCCTGCCCGCGCGCGCCATATTGCCGATCGGAAACTGGGTATAGGTTGCGACCAATTAATCCTGTTACTCCCATCGGATGTCGCAGACGTCGCGATGCGCATTTTTAATCCGGACGGCGGCGAAGTCGAAGCGTGCGGCAACGCCTCGCGCTGCGTCATCGCGCTATTGAAAAAAGACCTTGAGATCGAAACTAAAGGTGGCCTGATTTCTGGTAAGTTGTCCGGCAATGACGTCACGGTCGCGATGGGCGAAGCAAAGTTTGACTGGCAAGCCATTCCACTTGCCTTTGCCATGGACAGTGCTTCGATGCCCTTAGCATGGGAAGAACTTGAAAACCCCATGGCGGTCAACATGGGCAACCCACACGCCGTTTTCTTTGTCGATGATGTCAACGCAGCTGATTTGGCAAGACTTGGTCCCATCATCGAGCACGACTCCATTTTTCCCGAGCGGGCAAACGTCAATATTGCCTCCATCGACGGCAATGAAATCCACCTAAACGTATGGGAGCGTGCTGCTGGCTTGACTGGAGCATGCGGCACGGGGGCATGCGCCACCGCAGTTGCTGCCATCCGGCAAGGTAAAGTCCAATCGCCGGTGATCGTCCACCAATCGGGCGGAACATTGACCATAGAATGGGCACCAGGAGAACCGGTCGTCATGACTGGCAGCGCGACCTATGTTTTCACGGGGCAAGCGAACTGGGACGATTTTGGATGAACGCCCCACTGCAAAAACCTGAAGTCATCAGCATGGGCTGCCGCCTTAATCTTGCCGAGAGCAACGCCCTAGCTGAGCAGCTTGCCGGCCATGACGACATTGTCATTATCAATAGCTGCGCCGTGACCAATGAGTCTGTCCGCCAAACCAGGCAAGCCATTCGCCAAGTACATAAGCGCCGCCCTGATGCGCGGGTATGGGTGACTGGCTGCGCGGCGCAGGTCGAGCCTGAAACGTTTAGAAACATGCCGGAAGTGGCTGGCGTGTTCGGCAATCATGAAAAGCAAAATGCTGCATTGCTGCGCGAGATAATTGATCGCCCCGACCGACCAGTCATTGTGTCAGACATCATGACCATCGCGCAAACCGCGCCGCATCTTGTGACGGCATATTCCGGAAAGACACGCGCGTTCGTGGAGGTGCAAAACGGCTGCGACCATCGCTGCACTTTCTGCATCATCCCTTATGGCCGTGGCAATAGTCGTTCGGTTCCCGCGGGCAGCGTTATCGACCATATCCAAAAGCTTGTGGATACGGGTTTTCAGGAGGTCGTTTTAACAGGCGTTGACGTCACCAGCTATGGCCATGATCTTCCGGGACAGCCAAATCTGGGTGCGCTTGTCGAACGCATCTTGAAGCTCGTGCCCGACCTTCCGCGTCTTCGGCTGTCGTCAATCGATGGTGTTGAAATTGACACACGGTTGTTTGACCTGCTGACCGACGAAGCGCGGCTGATGCCGCATGTCCATTTGTCCTTGCAGGCAGGTGACAACCTGATCCTGAAGCGCATGAAACGACGCCATAGCCGCGAACTGGCGATTGACCTCGTCGCGCGGCTTAAGGCAAAAAGGCCGGATATCGCCATTGGCGCCGACATCATTGCCGGGTTCCCGACCGAAGATGACGCGATGTTCGCAAATAGCGTGGACCTCATTCGCCAATGCGGTATCGTCCACGGGCATATTTTTCCATATTCGCCCAAAAAAGGCACCCCTGCGGCGCGCATGCCGCAATTACCCCCGCAAATTATCAAGGCTCGGGCCAAAGCACTTCGCGAAACGGTCGCTGTCCACAGAGCGGAATGGATGAATAGCCTTGAGGGCACAGTTCAAAATGTTGCTGTCGAAAGTGGTGGCTTGGCTGGTCATGCGGAAAATTTCGCCTATCTCAAGCTCGATAGGATAATGGCAGAAGGCAGTATTGTCGCAGCCCGCGTTACAAATACCCAAGACGGCAATTTACAGGCAGAGGTTATCGAATGAGCGAGAATGCTGGGTGGACGGACCGTTTGTTCGGCGGCCTCAGAAAAACGTCAGGTAAGTTGACCGAGAATATTGCCGGGCTTGTAACAAAGGCAAAGCTTGACCCTAGCGATCTCGACGAGATCGAAGATGCATTAATTGCGTCTGACCTTGGCCCCGCAATGGCATCCCAGATCCGCGAAAAAATAGCTGCCGGCCGCTTTGACAGGGGTGTAGATGCCGATGGCATACGGCAGATAGTAGAGGATGAAATTGCCGCTGTGCTTGCGCCTGTGGCCTCTCCGCTTGAAATTGATGCATTCCCGCGCCCGCAAGTAATCTTAGTCATTGGCGTAAACGGTTCAGGCAAAACCACGACCATCGCAAAGCTCGCCAATCTGTTCTTGGAACAAGATTACGGAGTCATGCTGGCGGCGGGTGACACATTTCGCGCAGCCGCGATTGGGCAGTTAAAAATATGGGCCGAACGTATCGGTGTGCCCATTGTAACTGGGCCAGAGGGCGGTGACGCGGCGGGCGTTGTGTTTGACGCAGTAAAAAAGGCGACGGCAGAGGGAATTGATGTTCTGATCGTTGATACCGCAGGCCGGTTACAGAATAAGCGCGAGTTGATGGATGAACTAGCAAAGATTCGGCGCGTGCTAGGCCGCTTGAACCCCGCCGCCCCGCACAATGTTGTTCTCGTGCTTGACGCCACAACCGGTCAAAATGCGTTGTCACAGATTGAAACTTTTAAGGAGGTCGCTGACGTGACTGGACTTGTAATGACGAAATTGGACGGCAGCGCGCGCGGCGGGATATTGGTGGCTGCTGCAAAGCAATTCGGCCTGCCCATTCACGCTATCGGTGTGGGTGAGTCGATTGACGATCTGCGGCCGTTCAATGCCCAAGATGTTGCGCGCGCGATTAGCGGGGGGTCATTATGAGCGGAGCCCCATCAGCAAAAAAACCATCCGGTACGCTGAACTTCGTTCTAGATTTCGGACCGCTGTTCCTGTTCTTTGTTGCTTCAAAGTTTGGCAGCTCAGATACTGATCCCAAACAGGGTGCAATTGTTGGCACAGCCGCTTTCATGGCTGCAATCCTTGTTGCAGTAATCGTATCAAAGCTCAAACTCGGCAAAATTTCGCCAATGCTAAAGCTGACAGCCGCGCTGGGCGTATTTTTTGGGGCACTCACGATCTGGTTCCATGATGAACGCTTCATCCAAATCAAACCGACCATCATCTATGCCTTTTTCGCCATTCTGCTGCTCGGTGGTTGGTTCCGCGGCAAAGCGATGCTGAAATATGTTCTTGAACAAGCCTATCAGGGGCTTGATGAAAAAGGTTGGATGAAACTGTCGTTAAGCTGGGGTATGTTTTTCTTCATACTGGCAGGGCTGAATGAAATCTTTCGGCGGCCCGAATGGTTTTCGTTCGATACATGGCTTTCGATCAAAGTGTGGGGCGTGTCCGCCCTCACCTTTTTGTTCGCATTGGCCAATATACCCATGCTGATGCGCCATGGCTTGAAGCTCGGCGATGACGCCGAGCTTCCACCGCCGGCGTAATCCTCATTCTTGGTCGGCGCGTGACGCTCCGTCGCCGTCCAGATTTTCCGCCACGAATTCCCAGTTTACAGCGTTATTAAGCAATGCATCGACATAGTTCGGGCGAGCGTTACGGTAATCCACATAATAAGCATGCTCCCACACATCGATAGTCAGCAATGGCTTCATATCATGCGCAACCGGCGTGTCGGCGTCATGCAGTGACGTAATTTTAAGCGTTTCGCCATCAAGGATCAGCCATGCCCAGCCGCTGGCAAAATGTCCAATGGCTTCGTCTTTCAGCTTCGCTAACATATCATCATGGCTGCCGAAACTTTCGTCTATCATGGCTTTCAACTTGCCCGTTGGCGCCTGCTGCTCGGGTGAGAGGCATTTCCAGTAAAAGCTGTGGTTCCAAATTTGCGCAGCGTTGTTGAACAAACCCTTATTATTTTGCGCCTTTGCTGCGGCAATCAC
>CALGEE010000027.1 GCA_937881525.1 uncultured Sphingomonadales bacterium
TGTTCCGGGGTGGCCAAGGTTCAGGGAGTTGGCGCCCTTGCAGGCACCAGTTGGATGGAAACGGGAGGGGATGATTCCATCCAGTTCCAAGGATGGTACTTTGACGTGTCAGTTTCAAGACTCAAATTTGTATTTTATCCCCACAGGTGACCAGTCGCCGGAATATTGCGGGGAAATGCGGGTTAGCTGCCTAAGGCCACATGCGTTGAATAAACGGCATCTTGTCCATAAACTGGTGCTTCATCGCGCCCAAGACATGCAGACCTATGAGAATAAGCAGAGGCGTTGCCAAGAATTCGTGGCTCTCATGCGCGAAGCCCGACAGCATTGTATTTTTGCCAATAGCCATATCAACGGTGAACAGGCCAAAGAAATCCACTGGCGCGGCTTTGCCATTTGCACCAATCATGAGCCAACCCGTGAGCGGCATGGCGATCATCAGGACGTAGAATAACATGTGGACCGTAAGGCCCGCCTTGGCTTGTAAGCCCGCCACCTTGTCAGGCATCGCAGGTGGACGGTGGCTAAGGCGCCATAAAATCCGGCCGACAGTCAGGACCAAAATGGAAATGCCAATGGCTTTATGCGGGCTCATATAAGCCGCGCGCGCCGCCTTAGGCAGGTCTTCCGCCAAATTTGCCAACAGGATGTTGGCGCCAATCAATAGGGCTATCGCCCAATGAAATAGGATCGCGACTTTACTATATTTGCCCATGCCGTCACTCCTGAAGAGGGGGTGACGGCACGTAAGAAGCGATCGACACTAGTTCGACGGCAATTCCGTCACTTGGGGTACCTTACCCTGTGCAACCTGAACTGCAAATATTTCCCGCATTAATTGCAGCGAGAATAAATGCGCGTGGATCAGTGCCAAGATACCATTCTGGTTTAACTTGCGGACAGTGTCACCGCGCAGATCGCGCAACTTCGTCTCGTCAATCATTTTAAAGCCGCGATAGATGAAGGGCTGCTCTTGGCCCTCTTGTTGGATGGACACTTCGCCATCCATGAGAAGGTCGAGTTTTATCAGTTCTTCGACAAAGGCGTGCGTTTGCGCGCCGGCATTTTCAAAGTCCTCACAGAACTTCAAAATGGCTTGCGTGTTATCGCTTGGCTTGCCGTCTTTGAACATTGGCGTGCCTTCGTCGAATTCACCCACGGCACCAGACGTTGGGTCAAAGCACAAGGACAACTCGTCTGTATCAGGACGCAGTTTTGCAAGCAGGAAGGGATAGCGACGGATATATGCAGGGATATATACGGGACGGTCAAACTGCCCATCTTCGTTCATGAAGGTGTTCACGCCTTCATTCATGCCCATGAGGATCAGCGGCACGGGATTATCCGTCGCGGAAAAAATGATCGGATAGTTGCGCGATGCGGGAACGAATTCCTCAATCGTCAACGGGATAGCATGTTGTCCATCCAGAAATTTCGCGTTTTCAAGCATACGCGATTTCCAGGTCACGTGATCGTTGCTGTTAAGCGGGATCAGGTCGTTGTACAAAAGTGGCAAGTTGGCGGCTTGGGGTGCGGTGGCCATATGTAACTCCAGTGCTTGATTATGTGGCGACAATTCGATGCGGCGCCTTAGGCGGACAGCGGCCGTTAGGCAAGTGGAACAAGCTTACCCGGATTCATAATGCCGAGCGGATCAAATGCATTTTTAATCGCGCGCAAGGCCGCCAGCCGGGCTGGTTCTGCCAACCGTTCAAACTCCGCTATCTTTGCCTGCCCAATCCCATGTTCAGCCGAGAGGGATCCGCCATATGCGCGGACCCGGTCGTAGACGTGCGACGTGATAGCTTTACCGTCATGCGCATACCAATTGACTATATCAATGCCGTCGGGCGCCGTGACGTGGAAATGGATATTGCCGTCGCCCAAATGTCCAAAAGCTAATGTTTTTGTGCCCGGATACGCGGCTTCAATCGGTGGGGCTTCAACCTCAATAAACCGCGCCATAGCCGCCACGGGTACGCTGATATCATGTTGCAGGGCAGGCCCTGCAGCACGTTCGGCTTCGGCAATGGATTCTCGGATTTTCCAGAATGCTTCGGCTTGTGCGTCGCTGCTTGCTATGGCCGCGTTGCCGAGCAGATTGGCGCTCATCGCCTGCTCTAGCAGCTGCATCGCCAATTCATGCGGTGACGACTGTGCGGCGTCATCCTGAACAAACTCCATCAACGCATGCCAGCGGTGCTGCGTTTCAAGCGGCGCGCGCGTTCCTGAGATGTGGGTAGTAACAGTGTTCAACGCGCGGTCGGGCAGTATCTCGAGCCCTTCGAGCCGCTCACGGCCATGCAGCTGCATGAACAGCAGCAATTCATAAGCTTGGGTTGGGCTGTCGATACCTGCCCACACGACGCAGCGATCCAGCAATGCAGGTACAGTGTGCAGGACGGCTTTCGTGACAACGCCAATAGTGCCCTCCGCGCCAATCAGTAGCTGTTTCAAATCATATCCGCGGTTGTCTTTTTTCAGCGGTGCCATCGCATCATAGATGGATCCGTCGGGTAGTACCGCCTCAAGTCCCGCCACCAACATACGCATTGTGCCGTGCCGCAAAACTTGGGTCCCGCCAGCATTTGTCGAAATAAGACCGCCGATTGTGGCTGACCCCTTCCCACCTAGGGTCAGGGGGAAGCGTCTGCCGACTTTTGCTGCTGCCTCGTGTAAATTTTGCAGAATTACCCCAGCATCGCACATCACCAAGCCGTCATCCGCGTCAATCGCCGTGATGCTGTTCATCCGCCGCAGGGAGAGGATAAGCTGCTGTCCGCTGTTATCTGGCGTTGCGCCGGCGACCATGCCGCTATTCCCGCCTTGCGGAACCAGCGAAATTCTGTGTTTGGCCGCAAGCTTTATCACCGCAGAAACCTCTTGCGTGTTGGCCGGGGAAAGCAGGGCAGGTGACGATCCTGTAAAACTCCCACGCCAATCAGTTAGCCAAGGCGAAATGACGTCGTTTTCGTCTGAATAGCCCTTTGGCCCCAATATAGCCCGAAATTGGGATAAAATGTTTACATCTGGCACAGCATTTTCCATAGTCTGCGAAGGGGCGGTCACGCAATTCATAATAGGTTCAACTCTATCGGGTAAAGTAGACAGAACTTC
>CALGEE010000028.1 GCA_937881525.1 uncultured Sphingomonadales bacterium
TCCAATGCCCTGCCGTAAATGGTCAAATAGAACTCATTGAATCTACAAGGGTGGGCAAATGATCGCTATAATTTTCAATATATTTGAAACGTTTGTGATAGCAAAATCGGGGCTTGGGCATGGCTCCTGACATGCACGAATTTCAGGATTCCGAAGAACTCAATCAAAAATACCAGCGCATTGAGCGCGAACATGGGTGCTGCGCCAAGCAGCGCGCTCCGCAGTGCGTTTCCACGCCAGCAATTCCCAAAATGCCGACCTGTACATTAGCGTAAATGTGACGCTGCAGCAATTTCAGCAGCTTCATTTTGTAACGCTAGTGCGTGATATTCTTCTTGAAACTGGGGCAAACCCCAAATGGATCCACCTTGAACTCTCAGAGAGCACGGCCGCCACCAACCCAAGCCACGCCGCCCAAACGATTAGGCAACTTAATGCCATGGGTATCAAAGTCAGCATTGATGATTTCGGCACAGGTTATTCGTCGCTTTCTTATTTACAAACGATGCCATTCAATACCATCAAAATAGATCAGTCGTTCATCAAAGGGCACTCGTATAAAAGCGCTGATTGGTCATTTGTGCTGGCAATGAAGAATATTGCCGATTCACTCGGCATTAAAGTTATTGTGGAAGGCGTTGAAAACGAATTCCAGCAAATTGAGTTAGATTCGTTCGGTTGCCTGTTTGGACAGGGCTGGCTATTTGGCAGGCCGCAAACAGAGGCCAATATATTGGCTGAAACCTGTCGGCTGCTCTCAGAAAGCCTTCACCGCCCGAATATGACCCTTGGAGGCGCCCAAGTAACCTACGCCCCGCTAGCAGCGCTTAAAATCGCTCTGACGGAGGCTGTGGCCACATCCTGGCTTATCCCGACGCCAAATAATATTGGTCCATCCCCAACCCGGCATTCGACATAAGCTGCGGCACGGGCATCTGTGCCATGGCCGATGGCGTGCTCGCTATAGTCGATGATGTTCAGTGGCCCGCCAAGCGCGTCTTCAAGTGCATTGGCCAAGCTTGAAATCAATCCATTGCCGCGTCCACTGACGCTTTGTTCAACGCCATCAATTCGGATAGTGCCGGCAAAGATCCGTTGCTCTCTTTGCCGCTGGCTTTGGCTTTCGTGGAAGTCGATCAACCGGAACCGGCCATCCCCTTTCAGGTGATAGCGCTTTTCAAACGTGTCCCAAATATCGCTGCCCGTCAACTCACGACCCGTCTGGTCGGAGAGCTCTTGAACAGTGATCGAGAAATTCGCTTGCATGCGCTTGGGCAATTTCAAGCCTTGGTCTTGCTCGATAACCCAGGCCACACCGCCCTTACCGCTTTGCGAGTTCACGCGAATAACCGCCTCGTAGCTGCGTCCAAGATCAGCTGGATCGATTGGCAAATAGGGCACCCGCCAGATTTCATCATTCTGACGTTCCTGTGCTGCGAAGCCTTTCTTGATGGCGTCCTGATGCGACCCTGAAAAGGCGGTGAACACAAGCTCCCCCGCGTAAGGGTGGCGCGGGTGCACGGGCAGTTGGTTGCAATATTCGACGGTCTGGATGACCTCATCGATGTCGCTAAAATCGAGACCCGGGTTCAGTCCTTGCGTATACATATTTAACGCCAACGTAACCAAATCGACATTTCCTGTGCGCTCGCCATTGCCTAATAGGCAGCCTTCGATCCGGTCACCGCCGGCGAGCAAGCCGAGCTCCGCAGCGGCAATTCCGCTGCCACGGTCATTATGCGGGTGCAGGCTAATAACGACATGCTCGCGCACGCTAATGTTGTTGCACATCCATTCAATTTGGTCGGCATATACGTTGGGCATCGCTGCCTCAATCGTTGCTGGCAGGTTGAGGATAAGCGGCTTTGCCGAAGTCGGCTCTAGCACTTCCATCACGGCTTCACATACCTCAAGGCTGAATTCGAGTTCTGCTGTCGAGAACGTCTCAGGGCTATATTCAAAATGCCAGTCAGTTTCAGGATATTTTGCCGCTTGCTCTTTAAGGATGCTGGCGCCTTCAACCGCAATCGCCTTAACGCCGGCCTTATCAAGGTTGAAAACGATATCACGCCATGCGGGGCTTACGGCGTTATAAAGATGGACGATCGCACGCGGCGCGCCCGCCATGCTCGCAAAGGTTTTTTCGATCAGATCGCGCCGTGACTGCGTTAGGCTCTGGATCGTAACATCAGCCGCAATTCGGCCGCTGTCGACCAAAGCACGGATAAAGTCGAAATCGGTAGCACCCGAGCTTGGGAAACCGACCTCGATTTCCTTCACGCCCACATTAAGCAGAAGATTAAAAAAGCGCTTCTTCTTCTCGGCGCTCATCGGATCGATAAGCGCCTGGTTTCCGTCACGCAAATCTGTCGAAAGCCAGCGCGGTGCTTTATCGATGGTTCGGCTCGGCCATTGGCGGTTCGGCAAGTCTACTTGCGGAAAAGGTCGGTATTTTCGAGATGGGTCGGATAACATCATGATAAATGGCAACTTCGGTGATATGCCCCAATCGTGGGCTTTAAGAGATGGTAAGTTTTCAAAAAGCCCTTAGGCGGGTTTGCCGAACGGTACCGACAAAAACAGGCGCGCCTAAGGGCGCGTAAGTCGAAGTAGAAGCGATTGGGCGTTTGAGGCTTTCATTATGCATATTCGATACCCATGTTCCGCAACATTCGTCTAGTCTTAAAATGGATCAAAATCATTTTGTTGCCAGCCAAATTGCGTCACAGGCGCTATCAATGAGATCAAAATTGACAGACGTGTTCATAGGATCACGCTGATTGAGCGAAATCCGCAACTGTGATCCATACAGACCCGTCCGCAGCGCAGCTCTGCGTGATCAGAAATGACATGACTGACATTAAGCGCCCCTAACAATGTTCCATTTTTGTTCTTAATCTGGCAAGCAAAAAGGTTTAAGCGGATTTGTATATATCCCGCTTGCTTCGCAGCGACGTTTGCTAGATTTCAACCTGGCTTCCCAATTCCACAACGCGGTTGCTGGGTAGTTTGAAAAACTCCATCGCATTAGCCGCATTCCGCAGCATCCATGCAAACACCTTTTCCCGCCAAATCGCCATGCCAGGGATTTTGGACGCAATCAGCGTTTGGCGCGACAAGAAGAAACTGGTGTTCATCATATCAAATTTAGGTCCGCAAAAATCGACCAAGTCAAGCGTCGCCGGAACGTTTGTTTCTTCCAGAAAGCCAAAGCGCATTTTCACGCGGTAAAAGCCTTCACCCAAATCTTTACAGACGATGCGCTCGCCCGAACGAACGAACGGTACATCTTCAATTTGCACAGTCAGAACAATCACGCGCTCATGGAGGATACGGTTGTGCTTGATGTTATGAAGTAGCGCCGAGGGTACACCACTTGCGGCCGACGCCATAAAAATCGCCGTGCCGGGAACGCGTGTAGCGCTATTGGCGGCAGACTTGATAAAAATCTCCATCGGCATGGAACTTTCGGCCATACGCTCACGCATCAACGCACGACCGCGCGACCACGTTGTCAACAATGTAAAGATGACTAAGCCGATCAACAACGGGACCCAGC
>CALGEE010000029.1 GCA_937881525.1 uncultured Sphingomonadales bacterium
AGATGTAACAGAACGTAAGGCGATGAACCTTGCCCTTCTAATGGATAAGGCACTTCAAGATCATGTCACAAATTATTAATTTAATATCTAATTTTGACCCGCTACAAACATTGATCCTAATCGGGATATTTTTGTTCGCAGCCATCGTAAAAGGCTTTTTAGGCATCGGTTTACCTGCCGCTTCAATGGCGTTCTTAACGCTTGTGATGTCCCCAACAGAAGCAATACCGCTATTATGGTTGTCCATTTTAGCTACCAACTCATTGCAGTTTGCCCAAGCACCAAACAAATTGGACATCGCGCGGGAATATTGGCTGTTCGCTTTGGCGATTATGGTGTCGATTTTCGTCACATCTATGTTCATTACGGCCTATCCGACAGCTCTGCTTACAGTGGCGATCGGCATTGCGATGATGCTGTTTTCTTTAAACCTGCTGTTGGGTGTTAAATTGAACATCGGCCCAGGGCGTGGATGGCATTTAGGATTTGGGGTGCTGTCAGGAGTATTGGGCGGGATCAGTTCAATCTGGTCACCCACTGTCGCAATGTATTTGGTGGCACGTGATGTCAGCAAGGAACGATTTATCGGGGCGACAGGATTCTTGTTCTTAGCAGGTGTCTTGCCTTTGGGTGCAGGTCAATTGGTTGCCGGAATCCTAACAGGCCCTGCATTGATCAAATCAAGCCTTGCGTTGATCGTCGTCCTAATTGGATTTCGCATTGGTGAACTACTGCGCCAACGTGTCAGCCAAAAATTATTTCGCAAAGCCGTTTTGATTGCGTTTTTCTTCATGGGTCTGCGCCTGATCATCAACGGCATTACCTAGGAACCATATAACATTTTGTTCAAATATAGGCGCTGGATTTTACCGGATGCTCCTTTGGGCAACTCTGGCAGAATATGTACCTTTTCTGGCGATTTAAATATTCCCAACTTTGCCTCACACAATGCACGTAACTGCTCGGGAGTGGCGTTCGATGTCTCGTTTAAACGCACTGCCGCCTCTACGCGTTCCCCATATTGCGCACAGGGCCGGGCGAATGCGGCGGCCTCAACCACATCGGGATGTTCGTATAGAACCTCGTCGATTTCTCGCGGCGCGATGTTTTCACCGCCCTTGATAATCAACTCTTTCAAACGCCCCGTTACAAAGACATAGCCATCTTCATCCATACGTCCCAAATCCCCCGTGCGCAGCCAATCATCATGAAAGGTGGCCGCAGTGGCATCGGGATTGCGTAAGTATTCTTTCATCACATTGGGACCTTGGATTTGAATTTCACCCTCAACCCCACAGGCACATTCAATACCATTCCCATCAGCAATACGCGCCTGATTGCTGATTGCTTTGCCCGCAGACCCAATTTTATGCAGGCGGGGATCCAATGGGTTAACCAAACATTGTGCTGCCGTTTCCGTCAGGCCCAAAGATTCCACAATACCCAAGCCAAAGCGGTCCTGAAAGGCACGCTGTGTTTCAACCGCGAGCGCCGAGGATGCAGAGCGCACAAAACGCAGGCGGGATTTCAAATCGGCACTTGGCTCTGCCGCTCCATGCAGCAGGTGACTGATGATCGTGGGGACAGCAGAAAACCACGTAATTCCGCCATCTGCGGCCTGTTGCCAAAATTTGCTGGCGGAAAAACGTGATACCATCGCCAAGGATCCACCTGATACCAAACTGCCCATGACGGACACGCACAGACCATTGATATGATAAAAGGGTAAAACCCCCATTCCACGGTCTTGTTCAGTCAATTCATGGGCCACACTGACAGTCCAACCACCTGCCAATAGGCTAGATTGCGTGTGAACGACGCCCTTGGGTCGCCCAGTGGTGCCAGAGGTATACATTAACAATGCATCGTCATCTGAGGAAAGGGGATGCAGGTTTTTCCGCTGATCCGTTGGCGTATATAGTTTCAACCGTTCTGGTTTCACCTGATGGAACACGTCCAATTGTGTTTCATGCACGAAAGCCACCCACGCCGCGGAATGATCCATGGCATAGCCAAGCGCATCCGGCCCTGCGGCTAAATTTAACATCGTAACACGAAACCCACCATAGAGCGCGGCAAACAACGCCTTAACCCCATCATATCCGTTGGGATGCATCACTACGATACTTTCACCTTTGACAATGCCTTGTGCCGTTAGATCAGCCGCCACCATCGCGCAGTGATCGCGTAAATCAGCCCAATTTAGGGTCTGTTCCGTTTCGGGAAAAACAAATGCCGTACCTCCGCGTTCAGCACGGGCGTCAATCCAATCCCTCAGCGTTCCTTGAGGAGGCGTAGTTGTATCAAATCTCATTTCCCAGCAAGGCTCCAATACCCATCAAAGATGTCTTCTAATTTGGGTTCACGCGATGAAATTTCGCGAATAATTTTTGTTGATTGTAGAAAGTGGCGATAGTTCACATTTTCATTCACAGAATTGCCCCCCCATGTGCCACACCCCATCGACAGGGAAAAGGGCATGCCATTAGTGAACGATCCACCCGTCGCAAATGTATGCGCCTGATTAACAATGATCCGACTGGTGGGGATTGCCGTTGCCAAGGTATACGCGCGCTCATCCAATGCAGAATGTAATCCCACCGAATGCCCTGCCCCCTGATAAGCCTGAATTTTATGCGTCATATCCAAAGCAGCGTCAAAATCAGACGCGCAATACAGAGCCAAAACACGGCTAAGTTTTTCGCCAGACAGCGGATGATCCGGACCTATACCTGATGTCGGCACAACCAAAAATTCAGTCCCCTCTGGCACGTCCACATCAAGGGCAGCAATCATTTTATCCGCATCTTGTGCAATGACCGAACGGTTCAAATGCCCATCCGGCCATAGTTTGGATACCAACGCTGCCTCATCCGCATAAAACGCACCACCTGCGCGCGCGAGTGCAGCAATGAAATCATCGTAAACTGCATCCACCACAACAACCGAATTTTCCGAGCTGCAAGAAGTGGCATTATCAAAGCATTTAGACGCCCGAATTTTTGCTGCAGCCCCATCCAAATCTGCGGTTTCATCTACGATCACTGTCACATTTCCAGCGCCTACAGCAACTGCTGGGGTCCCTGCGGTTTGTGCGCGATGCACGTTGTTTTGGCTGCCCGTGCAGACGATCATATCACACTGATCCATCAATGTTTGTGTCTTTTCTTTGGACCCAGGTGTGGGGATCATTTGCACCAGTGCGGGATCCTCGCCAATTTTCGCAAACTCGGCATGGATATATTCAAGCAACAGTTCACAACAGGCCACGCCCTTAGGCGATGGCGCGACCACAATTGAATTGCCGCATTTCAACGCATTGATTATGTTATTAGCAGGTGTAGCCGCAGGGTTTGTTGAGGGCACAATCGCACCCACAACCCCTTTGGGGCGGGCAATTTCCGTAATCCCTGTTTTAGGATCATCCGACATAACACCAAAGGTCACCACATTTTGAATATCCTGCATTAGACCTAATGTTTTACGATGATTTTTAATGATCTTATCAGGAACATTTCCCAGCCCTGTAGTTTCCACGGCCAATTCTGCCAAACGCCGATTGCGGGCGGGTTCCATAATCACCCATGCCACAGCTTGCGCAGCGTGGTCATAGCGCTGCTGCGATCCATTTTTTTCGTACTCTGCCTGTGCGATGCGCGAATGCGCAACAATCGCCTGAACGCCAGTATCCGTCATTCCATAAACTCCGTTTCAGGTTACCCCAGCCTTATGCCTTTGTCTTAATTGAGGTAAACGCGCGGTAGATGTTTGATGCAAGAGTGATTACACCTGCAGCGATCAAAATTGCACAAATTGGACGAGAAAAATACGTGCCCAAATCGTAATGCACCATCTGCATGCCTTGCGCGAAATTTTGTTCGCCAATTTTACCAAGAATCAAACCTAGTACAATTGCAGGGATCGAAAACCCAGAACGGCGCAGCAGATACCCAATAATGCCTGCTAGGAACATTACCATCACATCCAAAACCAAACCACGTCCGATATAAGCCCCTGTTGTGGCCAACATCAAAATAAGCGGTGCCAAGAACTGGAATGGGATTTTCAATAGGTTCAAAATAGTTTTGGTTTCTAAAACACCAATGATCAGGATGGACAAATTGGCGTAGAACATCGCCGCAAACACAATCCAAATCAGATCAGGTGACAGCATAAAAACCAATGGACCAGGTTGCAGATCATGCATTTGGAACACCGCAACCATCATCGCGGTTAATGCGCCTCCCGGCAGACCCAATGCCAACAGCGGGATCATCGCCGCACCCGTTGCCGCGTTGTTTGCGGTTTCTGCGGAAATAACCCCTTCTAGTTTACCCTTGCCAAACTCCTCTGGGTTTTTGGACCACCGCACAGCTTCGCCATAACTCATGAAAGCGGCGAGCGTGGCGCCAATGCCCGGCAGGATGCCACAGAAAAACCCAACTAGGATAGATCGCAGCACAGCGATTTTATGCATCCATAGTTCAATAAAAGATGGAAACGTCATGCTGACTTTGGGTGCCTGGTATTTACCGCTGGCCTTCTTCTCAGCCTGAACAAAGATTTCTGAAACCGCAAAGAACCCCAAGATCGCAGGGATAAACGCAATACCAGCGGCTAAATCAGTCATGCCAAAATTATAACGGTTGATGCCTCCCACCGGATCTTGACCAATGGTTGCGATCAACAATCCGATTAGGACCGACATCCAGCCTTTCCAAATGGTGCGCGCCCCAACGGATGAGGCGACGATTAGACCAAAGAAAACAAGAGCAAAGATTTCAGGCGGGCCAATGTTGCGGATCGCCCAATTTGCTAATGGTTCGGTTGCGGCCATCATAACGAGGGCCGATGCAATGCCCCCAATGGCCGAACACAACACGGCTGCGCCAACAGCCTTTCCCGATTGGCCTTTTTGCGTCATGGGGTAGCCATCAAACGCGGTTGGAGCATTTTCGGCGGATCCAGGAATGTTGAACAAAATTGCAGTAATCGCACCGCCATAGGTCCCAGTACAGTAAATGACCGCAAACAACATAACGCCCTGTGCAGGTTCCAGGCTTGCGGTAAAGGGCAACAAAATCGCCGCAAGTGTCAGCATACTAACCCCGGGGATTGCCCCAAACAACATGCCGCCCACGACGCCAAAGACGAAGATGCCTATCGTGAAGGGATCACCAAAAAGAGCTGCGGAACCCGCTAAAAAATTCTCGATCATTGCGCTTTAAATCCCTTGCAACTTAGCATTCAGTTTCAGCACCCACGCGCTGAAATCATAAAAGGGTGACACATTGCCTTGGGGCAATGGAGCGTTCAAAATCATTAGGAATAGCCCAATGAAAACACAATAAATAAACAGAGTCATGATCAAGATCACCTTCCATCTACGTTCGCCAAAAAACCAGATAATTGCGGCAATGAAAAACGGTGCACTAAAGTAAATGCCAATTGGTTTGAGCAGATAGGCAAATATTAACGGCGTCAGCAGCACGGCTATCATGCGGCGTACAGTTCCGGCCTCACTAAAGTCTGCCTTATCCTCCGATTGGCCCAAAGTTGCCTGTGTCGCGTTGCCATAGCGATAATGGAACCAAAGATTTCCAAGTGTCGCCAATAGTAAAAATCCAACCACAACTCGTGGCCATGCGGTGGCCCCAAAGATATAGATTTCGATAGGTTGATTGAATTCGAATGAAAAGGCGTAAAAAATGCCAGCGATCAACAAAAAAATCGCGGCTTCGATCAGATTACTGAGTGTTAGTCGTCCCACAGTATATTCCCATGCTCTCAGCAGAAAACATGGCGCCAAACGGCGCCATGTTATATTTATTATCTTTTGTTTATTTCACGTCTAGGCCCATGGCTTTGTACACTTCGCGATACTGCTCGATCGAACGGGCAATCAAATCTTTTGCACCGTTAGTATCACGATAGCTGTCAATCACAGTCATGAATTTTGATTCATTGAATGCCTGGTAGCTGTCTTCACAATATCCACGCTGAAAAGCCCACTTTAGCCATTCGACGCGATCTACTGGTGCATCTGCATGTACATAGAATCCCCGAAAACGTAGCAATGGATCAAAATCCATACC
>CALGEE010000030.1 GCA_937881525.1 uncultured Sphingomonadales bacterium
TCTATCGTTGTAATAGGCTCCAAAACCGAGCCGGCAGACGGCACTCCATCAGTTCCCATCAGCGTTTGGGGTCAGCGTGACGCAATCACCGCCCTTGAAGTGTCGCCAGATGGCAAACACATTTTGTTGTTAAAAATCGAAGGTGGTAATTTTGGTTCGAACGTCCTTGAGATTTATGACACCAGCGATTTTTCGAAACCGATTAAACGGCTGAACTCTAACCCGATGGAAATGATATCTGCCAGCTGGGTAAGTGATAAGCACATATATGGAGCCGCTTGGAAGGTTGTCCGCAAGGCGGTAACTGGTCCCGAAGCTGATGTACGTAGTTACAAATCATTCTCGTATAATCTCGAGAAAAATAAGTTTTCTAACATCGATGGTTCATTCCGTTTGGTATCCGTGCTGCCAAAGGAACCCTTAAAAGTTCTTATTGCCGAAGGTAGCGCGGTCGCAGACGCAACTGGTGTTGACCCATATCAGGCATTCCGACCACGTTCTTATTTCAAATTTAACCTTGAAACAGGCTTAAAGTCGTTAGTTTTGAAAGGTAATGAAAAATATCCAACAGCTGAATTTGACGATGACGGTAATCCGCGCTTCACGTCGGGCCTGGATGGCTTTGACCTTGTTGAATACTATCGCGCACCAGGCGACAGCGCATGGAAAGAATTCGGGGAACGGTATGATCTGAACAAACACGAGAATTTATACCGTATATTAGGCGGCCTCCATGGCTTTGCAGGCGTCAATGGCAGTGATCCAACAAAGGGCTACATCACCGATACGCGTGGTGAAGACAAGGTTGGATTGTACGAATTTGACTTCACAACAGGAAAAGTTGGTAAAAAAATCTATTCCAATCCTGACGCGGATGTTATTGGCGTGCAGCGCCATTCAATGCGTTGGGCAGGCAACAATAGCATTGTTGCTGCGATCTACTCCGGAGCGCGATATGAGCGTCACTGGTTCGATATGCAGGAAAAGGAGCTGTACGAAGACCTTGAACTTAAAATTCAATA
>CALGEE010000031.1 GCA_937881525.1 uncultured Sphingomonadales bacterium
TCACCACCCGCCGCATAAGACACCCCGGCGAAGTTGGCCAAACCGCCACCCGAGTTGATGTCGGGAAAGATCACGCGCGCGTTCAACTCCGGCGCGGCAAGATCAGCATAGGTTTTGGGCGGCTCCAGCCCCAATTCGGCATAGGCACCCTTGTCGTAGCAAATGCCTTCCTGAGTGGTCCACGACGCGACTTTGGTTTCGTCATATTGAAATGGGAGAAGGGACGACTTGTTGGGCACCTTGTCCAAATCGATCTTTTCCAGAAGGTCATTAGCGACCATGATCGGCAGTGTCGCGTCAAGCATTTCCATCATGTCGATGGGCGTTTCCTGCCCGCGCGCGGCAAACAGTTTCGACATGTTGGCCTGCGGGCTGCCGGTAACGAATTCGATCGTTCCGCCAAGCTCGGCGAATTTGCCTACGATCAGCTCTTCCTGGCTTTCCTTCCACGGTCCGCCCCATGTGCCGATCCGAAGCGTGACGCCGGTAAAATCCTGCGCCTGAACGGAGGTCGCGAATACGGCGGTGATAACTGCGCCAGTCAGAAATGTTGTCGGTTTCATTTTTTGTTCCTTTCCCTGTATCATTTGATGTTTGGTCGGTCAGCGGCCGCTTCCGCCGCCGCTTTTCAGGAGTGCGTCAAGGCCGATCAGGCGCTGGACGGACAAGAGCATGACAAGCGAGAAGATGATCACGAGCGTCGAGGAGGCAAGAATCGACGGTGTGAAGTCGTTCTCGAGCGCGAAGAACAACTCGACCGGGTATGTCACAAGGCCGGGCGAAGTCAGGAAAATCGACAACGGCACATCGGCAAAGCTGACCATGAAGGCGTAAAGGCATCCCGCATAGATACCCGGAAGCATGACCGGCAGCGTGACCCGCATCAGCACGCGCAAGGGCGGTGCGCCGAGGATCAGCGCGGCTTCCTCCAACCGTCCGTCAAAACGCTGCAGAACCGCCGTGACAGCGCCGATGACATAGGGGATGCCAATGAAGAGATGGCCCAGCATCAATCCCGCGAACGTGCCGTTGATGGCCACACCGGTGAGCGAGAGGAACCAGTAATACATCTGCAGAAATGCAAGGCCCGTCACCACGGCCGGGATCTGCATCGGCGCGCGAAAGAGCGCTGCCAGCAGGTATTTTCCGCGAATGTTCGAGCGCACCAGACCCAATGCCGCCGGAATGCCGATGAGGGCCGATCCGATTGCCGTCAGAGTCGCAATCATGATCGAGACGCCGAGCGCCTGAAACTGATCGCCAGGGATCTCGAAATACCATTTCAACGTCAGGTTTTCCGGCGGAAACGAGATCGCAGATCCGCCGGTGCCCCCGTCAAACGATGCGCCAATCACTATGATCAATGGCGCGAGAAGGAAAACGTATGACAGCCCACACCAAAATATCTGGGCTGACTTCCAGCCGTTGAAAAACGGCTTTTTCTTGGCTCGCGGCGCAACAGCGCCAGTGGCCTGCCCGCTTTCGGCGACACTCATGCCAGCACCTTCGTGCGCCCGGTCTGCATGCGCGCCAGAATGGCAATCGATATCAGGTTGATTGCGATCACAAAGATCAAAAGGATCGCCGACAACGCTCCGCCGAAGGCGAATTTCGTCTCCATCATGACCGATCTCTGGATAAGCACCGGCAATGTGAGCACCCGCCCCCCGCCCAGAAGTGCTGCAGAGGTGAAAGCCCCCATGCACATGTTGAAGATCATCAGAGCGGCTGCGATCAGCCCCGGCATACTGAGCGGCAGAACCACCCGCCAGAAGGTGCGAAAGACGCCCGCGCCGTGGATCATCGCGGCAAATTCATAGCTGCGCGGGATGGTCTGGATAACGCTGTAGAGTACCAGCACGCCGAACCCGATAGTAAAATGCATCAGCCCGATCACGACACCTTCCTGAGTGCCGATGATGGTATAGGGCCGATCAAGCAGACCAAGGCCCATCAGTGTCTGGTTGAGCGACCCGTTGGCCGCAAAGATGATCTGGATGCCGAAAACCTTGATCACAATGGTGACGAAGGTTGCGACAACAACACCTGCAATCAGCACAGATGCCCAGCGCGACTGCATCCGAGCGATGGAATAGGCCAGCGGGTAGGCCAGCAGCAACGTGAATAGCGTAGCGACCGCGGATACCTTTACCGTGATCCACAGAATGCGCAGGTAGAACGGATCGCCGAGAAACCGTGCGTAATTGTCGAGCGTGAGAGTGTCGCCGATCTGCCCGAACGATCGCTGTTCATAGAGCGAGCTTTCCACAAAGGCCCACTGACTGAGACCCGTGAGCAGGAAAAC
>CALGEE010000032.1 GCA_937881525.1 uncultured Sphingomonadales bacterium
CTATGTCCACAGCGGTTTAATCGATGCCGCAACCTCCGCAAACGAAGTACAAGGCGTGATTGCACATGAGCTTGGGCACGTCGTGGGAGGTCACGCTGTCCGTTATGACGAAGGCGCCTCTGTGGCTAGCGGCATCAGCATCGCTAGCCTTATAATTGCGGCAGCCGCTATTGCGGCGGGGGCCAGTGAGGCTGGTATGGGCATTTTATCGGCGGGTCAGCAAGCCGCTATGGGGAAGTTCCTAGCCTTCAGCCGCGGACAAGAGGGTACAGCCGACGCGGCGGGCGCGCAGTATCTTTCCAAGGCTGGCATATCGGGTCGCGGCTCCATTACTTTTTTTAAGAAGCTCCAGAATTTTGAATTCCGCCTCGGCATTCCCCAAGAGGACAGCTACGGGCGGACTCACCCTTTGTCAGGCGAGCGCATTGCAGTTCTTCAGGACACATACTCGGTCGATCCTGCATGGAGCGCGCCATTAAACCCGAAATGGGAGAGTGATTTTAAACGCATCAAGGCCAAGCTCACAGGTTATCTTGCTGATCCCACTGCCACACTGCGTGACTATCCGGAAACCGACAAGTCGGTCCCCGCCCGATATGCACGGGCTTATGCATGGCACAAATCAGCCTATCCGCAAAAGGCATTAGATGAATCTTTGACCCTTGTCGCTTCCGCACCCGATGACCCGTATTTCTTGGAGCTCTACGGACAAATCTTGTTGGAATCGGGCCACCCTACTGAGGCGATTGTTCCGTTACGCAAGGCGGTCAGCCTCACAGGTAACCAACCATTGATTGCGGCAATATTCGGACATGCATTGATCGCGACCGACAATAAGGCACAGTTGGATGAGGCTGCGCAGGTGTTGAAAGCAGCAGTATCCAAGGATAACCAAAATCCCTTCGCTTGGTATCAACTTGGTGTTGTCTATGAACAAAAAGGTGATACCGCGCGCGCCGCCCTTGCCAGCGCCGAACGCTATTTGATGGAAGGCGCGCCGCAACTTGCATTGCCCAACGCGCAAACCGCCATGGCGGGATTGCGGGAATATTCGCCAGACTGGATCCGCGCTCAGGATATCAACATGGTGGCTGAAGCAAAGCTTGCGTCCTTGAAGAAGCGACGTCGCTAAAATGGTAGCCGAATGCCTTCGTTGCGGCTAGTCAACCCCCATGAATGAACACGCACACAGCCATCGGATCATAATCGCCACTGTCGTTGCGGGTTTGATCATACTCGTTACGTTATCAGCCTATATTTTTTGGCCACCCCCTGCCACAGATCGCGCTTTAGATGCCACACCAACCGCGGAGAGCGCAACCAAATTTGCGGATGCAGCCGTGTCTGCTGCAGGCATGTCCCCCGCGGACCGCAAGGCAACTGAGGCACTGGTGAAGGCCTATATCCTCGAAAATCCCGAAATTATCACCGACGCCATTGCCATTTTACAGCAGCGTGAGGTTACAGAGCGGCTGTCTGCGGCCGGAAATGAAATCGCTACCCCCTTCCCTGGCGCGGAGGCAGGCAATCCCAAGGGTGACGTGACGATTGTCGAGTTTACTGACTATAACTGCGGTTTCTGCCGGGCGAGTCTGCCGGACATGCAACGCTTGCTAAAGAGCGATGGCAATATCCGCCTTGTCTATCGCGAATTGCCTATTCTAAGCCAAACGAGCCGCACTGCCGCATTGTGGGCACTCGCCGCTGCACGTCAGGGCAAACACAAGGCATTTCACGATGCGCTGTTTGCCCTTGGGCGGGCGGATGAACCCAACATAGCCGCAGCAGCGCAGACCGCAGGACTAAATATCACCGCGGCCCGCAGCTTCGCGGCCTCACCACAAGCCAATCAAGAAATTGAACGCAACCTTGCGATGATGCACCAGATTGGTTTCAATGGCACACCAACCTTTATCATTGGCGATCAGATATTAGAGGGCGCGCTGGGGTATGAAGCGTTGCAGAGCGCCATCGAAAAGGCGCGCGCGGAAAGCTGATTAGCCCTTTTTGCCTTGGGCAACCACATACCATTCCACCGAGCCCTTACGGCTGGCTGGCGGCTTTGCGTGTTTAACTGTTGTAAAGTTCAATTTGAGGATACTGAGCATCGCCGGATCGGTGCCGCCAGCAAATACTTTGGCAACAAAATCGCCCCCAGGCAAAAGCACTTTGACTGCAAAATTCACCGCTGCCTCGACCAGGCCCATGGTGCGCAGATGGTCTGTCTGCTTATGCCCAACCGTATTCGCGGCCATGTCTGATAATATCAAGTCTGGCGCGCTCCCAAGCTCGGCAATAAGCTTATCAGGCGCGCTATCCTGCATAAAATCCATCTCGAGCAGAACCACACCCTCAAGCAGGTCGACGGGCAACAAATCGATGCCAACAATCGCTGCCTTTGGCTGCTGTCTGCGTACAACCTGCGCCCAGCCGCCGGGCGCAACGCCCAAATCGACAATGGCCCTTTTACCGCGCAAAATATGAAATTTTTCGTCGAGCTCAACCAACTTATACGCCGCTCGACTGCGATAGCCTTCGCCATGCGCGCGTTTGACATAGGGGTCATTCAATTGACGCTCTAGCCAGCGTGTCGACCCGGCCGTCCGGCGTTTTGCGGTCTTGACCTTTTGTTTTCCAGCCAGTGTCCGGCCTGAATTTTTACCACCAAAAAGATTGTCTGCCATGCTTCAATTCCGCCGATTACGACGATTGGCGTCACTGGCCATCAGCGCGCGCAATATACCCTCGCGAATGCCGCGATCAGCAACGCCGAGCCGTTCACCGGGCCATATGTCAAAAATGGATTCAAGTATCGCACAACCGGCCACTACCAAATCGGCACGTTCATGACCAATGGTTGGAAACTCTGCGCGCCCTTGAATGTTGCGATGCGCGAGTTCCTGGCTGATGTCGCGCATCGCAGAAGTCGGAAGATGCAGCCCGTCCACGGCCCGCCTATCGTAACTGTTGAGTTTCAAATAGACGCTAGCCAAAGTGGTGACTGTACCTGACGTACCCAATAGACGGCGGTCGCCGCCCTCGTCGGGAAGACGGGCCGCGAAGTCAGCGAAGCTTAGCATAACCTTATCGCGCATCACTTGGTAACTTGCCTTTAATTGCTCCGGGCTGTCGCCCTCTACCCGTTCGCTCTCGGTGAGTGAAACCACACCCCATGGGACGCTCACCCAATCCAGAATTTCAGGCACTGGACCGCTCGTCGACACAAGCACCAATTCTGTAGAGCCGCCGCCAATGTCAAATATAAGGGCGGGCCCGTCGCCGGTTTCAAGCAACGCGTGGCAACCCATCATCGCCAACCGGGCCTCTTCCTTCGGGCTTATGATATCGAGGTGAATGCCGGTCTCGCGCTTCACCCGTTCTATGAATTGCGTCCCGTTCACCGCCTGACGACAGGCTTCGGTTGCTACGGAGCGGGCAAGGACGACATTGCGCTTCTTCAACTTCTCGGCGCATACCGATAGCGCTTCGACCGCACGGTCCATCGCCTCATCGCTCATCCGGCCTGTTGATGTGAGCCCTTCACCCAAGCGGACAACGCGCGAAAAAGCATCCACCACGGTAAAATCGTCGCCGCCTGCACGCGCTATTAGCAACCGACAATTGTTGGTACCAAGGTCAAGCGCGGCATAGGCTGTACGCTCAAGCCAATTACGACGCGAAGCTGCCTGTGCGCCCCCTGTCGCGCTATTTCTGGCGTTCACTGATACATTAGCAGCATCGGGACGCACTGCGCCATCGACCGAAGTCTGCTGCATGGTTGCAGCCTTAGGTGCCGCATTTTTGCGACGGGGCGGCTTTTTACGTTTTCGCCCGCGTCCCTTTTGCGGCGATGGCGCGACATTCTCGCCCATAGCCGTAAACTCACTTTTTATTTTCTATCCGAGCGGGAGTGCCGCCGGTACCTGAAAACGGCGTTACGCGCTGGCGCGCAGAAATTCAAGATTTTTGAATATTGCCGACAAGACGCAGATACAACGGCTTGACCACGCACAACCACACGCATAAAGGTCCTTGCCCTGTTCCCCGGTCGTCTAACGGTAAGACTACGGACTCTGACTCCGTCTATTGAGGTTCGAATCCTTACCGGGGAACCAACTATGCAAGCTAAAGTATTGAATAATATAAACATTATTCGTTTGTAGATTTTTGGTATACACTTTGGATACAGTTTCAGTGTAGCCAAGGTCCTATGCCTCTATTTTGACTAGTGGGCCTCACAGCGCCTTCTTACATACTATTTTGCGCGTCCGGTTAACTGCGTTTCATCAACGGCCTGAGTTGAAGTCAATCCCCTGACTGGCCAGCACGGACTGGTACAAACTGAATAGCCCCCTAGTTTTCTAGACGCCTTCTGTTTTCAAAATCCGCTGCCGCTCGAACTCGA
>CALGEE010000033.1 GCA_937881525.1 uncultured Sphingomonadales bacterium
CACACGCGGCGGCCTTGGCGGCCAAAGCAGTGCCTTCATCCGCGGCGGCAGCAGCGCGCAGACCTTAGTGCTGATCGACGGTGTCCGGATCAACGATCTCACCAGCCCCAATGGCGCGTTTGACTTTGGCGCATTGATGACGGGCAATATTGGCCGCGTGGAAATCTTGCGTGGGCCAAACTCAGTCATCTGGGGTAGCCAAGCCATTGGCGGCGTCGTCAACATCCAATCAATTGCGCCGGTGGATGGCCTTGAAGGCCGCATGGGTGCAGAATATGGGGCCTATGATACCAAGCGGTTGAACGCCAATCTTGCGGGCAGCAGCGGCCGGTTGGAAGGCAGCGTCGGCGGTTCATTCGTCAACAGCGACGGCATTTCTGCGCTGGCGGGCGGAACCGAACGCGATGGGTATGACAATCTGACGGGCAATGCGCGGTTGAAGGTGCATGTCGCTGACAATGTCGACCTAGATTTTCGAAGCTATTACAACCGCGCCACGGTTGCCTACGACTCGGCCTTTGGCGTCGGTGCCAATGGCCTGCCCGTGTCGCGCAATCGCCAATTTGTCGGCTATGTCGGGGCGAATTTCGACCTGCTTAATGGGCGCCTGCAAAACAGGATTGCCTATACCCGCACAGACATAAAACGCGTTGGCACCGACCCGGTTGTGTTTAGCTTCAACAATTTCAACGTGCGCGGCGCAATCGACAGGGCCGAATATCATGCGGCCTTTGACCTGAACGATGCGCTGACTTTAGTGGCGGGCGCGGAATATGAACGCAGCTTTGCCAGCACCGCGTTTGAGGGCGCGGCCCCTGATGTCGCGCGCAACGATGTGGGTAGCGGCTTTGGTCAAATCATTATGCGCCCTGTCGCTGGCCTAACGCTGACAGGAGGCGTGCGGCATGATGTCTATGATGATTATGGCGGGCAGACCAGCTTTGCCGGCAATGCAGCCTTTACCCCAAATGACGGGCGGACGATGTTCCGCGCGACCTATGCCGAGGGGTTTCGCGCCCCCACCTTAACCGAAGGGCAGCCGCCTTATGGCAATCCGGACCTCAAACCGGAAACGGCCCGCAATTTCGATCTGGGCGTTGAACATCAGTTTCTGGGCAGCAAAGCCCAAATTTTTGCGACCTATTTCAATCGCCGTAGCAATGACCTGATCGCTTTTTCGGCGATCAGTTTCCAATCGGAGAATATCGACAAAGTGACGTCAAAGGGGCTTGAGGCCGGGCTGAGCCTGAACCCCACTAACGACATTGATATCCGCGCCAGCTACACACTTGTCGACGCCATCAACCGCAGCGTAGGGACCAATTTTGGTAATCGCCAAGCCCTGCGCCCGCAGCATAGCGCCAGCTTGACCGCCGATTGGCAGACGCCGTTCGGCCTGTCCGTCGGCAGCAGCTTGCTTCTAATCGGCGACAGCTTCGACAATGCCGCAAACAGTTTGCGCCTCAATGGCTATGCGTTAGTCGGGCTTCGGGCGTCGATGCCACTGACTGACACACTAGAGGTGTATAGCCGCATCGACAATCTGCTTAACGCCGATTACACAGTGGTCGCTGGCTATAACAGCTTTGGGCGCAATGCGACGATTGGCGTGCGGGCGAAATTCTGATGCGCTTTGGCTGGTGCCTCCTTTGGGCTTTTGCCTTGGCCGGATGCGCCAGCCAGCCCGTCATTGCGCCACATGGCGTCGTGTCGAATAATCCTTGCATTGATGCCGTGTTGGCGCACATCGCAATGCCCGGACAAGTCACCGCCGTCAGCATCTATTCGCATGACCCCGATAGCGCGTCCGCACCTTTGGCATGGGCGCGGCAGTTGCCCGCCATTGGCATGAGCGCAGAGGAACTGCTGCTGGCGCGGCCCAAGATGGTGCTAACCGGAAATCTGGCCAGCTCTGGCACCAACGCGGTTCTTGCGCGGGCGGGCATTCAAACATTGGCATTGGGGGTCGCACCGACGATCGCAGACGACATGCAACAGATCCGGACGATCGCCGCCGCACTCGGCAGGGGCGATGCTGGAGAAGCCCTGATTTCCGACATTGAGGAATCTCTACCCAGCACCCAATTTTCAGGCACAAACGTGTCGGCGATTATCTGGCAAAATGGTGGATTTGTGGCGGGTAAAGGCACGTTGCAGGACGAATTGCTGGCGCACCACGGCTTTCGCAACGCCAGCGCGCAATATGGCCTGTCATCATGGGGGGTATTGCCGTTGGAAACCCTGATGCGCAACCCGCCACAGGTGATCTTTATGCCCACGCATCAGCGCGGTTCCGATGCCCGTCAAATGCGTGCACGACAAAAACTGCTGGCCCATTTGGGTGGTCGCACACGTATCATAGAATTCCCCGACGGGCTGTTATTCTGCGGCGGGCCGACGATCATCAAAGTGTCGGCGATACTAGCAAAAACCCGCGCTTCATTCGGCAAGGATATGCCATGAATACGCGCGCCGTAACATCGCTCCTGCTGCTCCTCACGGTCACTGCGTTCCTGCTGTCGTTGATGGCGGGCAAGGTCTGGATTTGGCCGACCTCTTGGGCGGCGGACAATGCCAATGGCTGGATTTTCTTGGAACTGCGCTTGCCCCGCGCGGTGCTTGGCCTTTGTATAGGCGCGGTGCTCGGGCTTTCGGGCGCAGTGATGCAGGGCTATCTGCGCAACCCGCTGGCTGATCCTACGGTGCTTGGGGTTTCGGCCAGCGCGGCGCTTGGCGGCGTTGTTGCGATTTACTTGGGGCTTAACCTGCTGCCCTTTGGCCTATTTGCCTGCGCAATGCTTGGCGCGGGGTCTAGCATATTGTTATTGCTGGTAATTTCGCGTGGCGGCGGGCCGGTTGGCTTTATCTTGGGCGGCATAGTGCTGTCGACGCTGGCGGGCGCGCTAACCGCCTTTGTAATCAGCATTGCGCCAAACCCCTTTGCCGCCAATGAAATCATCAACTGGCTGATGGGCGCGCTGACCGACCGGTTGATGGCCGATGTCTGGACCGCTTTGCCCTTCATGGCGATGGGCGTTGCTTTATTGCTCTCCACTGGCCGCGCGCTGGATGCGCTGACCTTGGGCGAAAATGGCGCAAAAAGCCTTGGTATCAACTTGGCTCGGCTGCAGTGGATTATAGTACTTGGCGTCGGCCTTGCCGTTGGCGCATCGGTCGCGGTGTCGGGTGTGGTCGGCTTTGTCGGGCTAATCGTCCCGCATTTTATCCGCGCCATATATGGGGAACAGCCATCGCAGATATTGCTGCCGTCGGCCTTGGGCGGCGCGATCCTGACGCTGGCCGCCGATAGTCTTGTCCGGTTGGTCCCCGGCCCCAGCGAAGTGCGGCTCGGCATTGCTATGGCAGTGCTTGGTGCGCCGTTTTTCCTGTTGCTGTTGCTGCGCTATCGCAAGGGTGCCGCATGACTTTGACCGTCCGCAATCTTGGCTTTTCGCATGTGCAACGGCCCACTTTAATCGGGGTCGATGCGACATTTGAAGCCGGTAAACTCAACGTCATTCTCGGTCCCAATGGCGCAGGTAAATCTACGCTGCTCGCGTGTCTCGCCGGCTTGTTGAAGCCCGATAGCGGGACCGCCAGCCTGCATGATGCGGACATCACCCGCATGGCTCCGACCGCACGCGCCCGCCAAATCGGCCTTTTGCCGCAGGGCGCAGAAACGCATTGGGCGATCACATCACTAGCCTTGGTTGCGCTTGGCCGCATTCCCCATATGCGCGGCGCAGGGACATCTAAAGACGACCGCAGGGCGATAAAAATGGCGATGTCGGCGACCGCCACCGAAGGCTTCGCGCATCGGCCAGTCACGCAGCTTTCGGGCGGCGAACGCGCCCGCGTCCTGCTGGCGCGCGTGCTGGCGGGTGAACCTTCATGGATATTGGCGGATGAACCACTCGCGAACCTCGATCCAGGCTTTCAACTCGACATTTTGAACCTGCTACGGCGGCAGGCCGAGGCCGGAAAAGGCGTCGTTGCAGTGCTGCACGACTTACACCACGCAGTGCGCTTTGCCGACCATCTTGTGTTGCTGCATGAGGGCAGATTGTTTGTGCAAGGCAGCGTCGATGACGTCATCACACCTGCCAACCTGGCGCATGTTTACGGGATTGACGCGAATCTCTTCCAGGACGAGGAAGGTTCAGTTCAGTTGTTCATCAAAGGCAAGGACAGATCATGAAATATGCCCTCCCGATTATTGCGCTTTTGCTCTCCGGCTGCGCCATGAGTGTCACGTCGACGTCCAATATGGCCCCACTTGCCCCGCAGAGCGCGCAGGCGGCGCTTCGGCCTTATTATGCGACTATGAGCGCCAATTTGCCCAAGGCCCCTTCTAACCCCGCTTTATCGGCAGATACGGTGATCACGCGTTTCGCCTTTGGCAGTTGCGTGAACGAAAACCGCGATATGAAATTCTGGGATGTGATCGCCGCGCAAAAGCCACAGGCGTTTTTGTTGATCGGCGACAATGTCTATGGCGACACGCGGCCGACCAATAGCGCGGATATCCCTACATTGGCCGCAAGCTATAAAAAGCTGAACAGCCGGGTTGAGTTCGACCGCTTTCGCCGAAGCATTCCGATGATGACGACATGGGACGATCATGATTATGGGGCCAATGATGCGGGCGGTTCATTCGCGTTCAAGGAATGGGCCGAGAAAGCGTATGAAACCTTTTGGGGCGCGTCTGATGATGTTAAATCCCGTCCCGGCGTGTATGAAAGCCGCATTTTTGGTCCAGCGGGCAAGCGCGTTCAATTCATCATTCTGGATGCGCGCTTTTTCCGTTCAGACCTTGCAACGATGCCCTATCGTGATCCGGCCCCTGCACTTGGCTGGTACATCCCCAATAT
>CALGEE010000034.1 GCA_937881525.1 uncultured Sphingomonadales bacterium
CGCTACGCACTCGGCCGCCTGCCACACCTCGAAGTCTATCTCTCGGACGGTCATCTCGAGATCGACAACAATGCGGCTGAACGTGGCATGCGCGGTATGGCCATCGGAAGAAAAAATTGGATGTTCGCAGGCTCCGAGGGCGGAGGAGAAAACGCCGCCATTGCCTATACGCTGATCGAGACCGCAAAGCTCAATAATACCGATCCGCAGGCATGGCTCACAAACGTCCTGTCACGGATCGCCGATCATCCGGCCAAACGCGTCGCAGATCTTGCGCCCTGGAACTTCAAAAACTGATCTCGTCAAGGGCGGTCAGGCCGAACGCTTACGTTTCGAGCGCTGAGAAGCCAGAGCAGAACGGAGAGAATCTGTCGCTCGCGCGTGCCAGACAATTAGAAGATTGGGTGCGGTTCTCACCAGTGATGGTAGATCAGCATGCGAAGGTTCACGCGGTGCCACTAGGACGAGGATTGTCAAAACACCTGAAAGACAAACCCGAAGAAAAAGATCAACGCGCCGCAGTGCTGATCGGGCTTCGTTCCGACAATCCGCTAGTACCTCTTCCCATCCTTCTCGATCAAGTAATACCCTACATTAACACTGAAATAGTTCGATTGGACGACTATTCACGGAGTATTGCCAGCCAGCTTTCGAAGCCACTGGCTGAAATGGCGTCTTGATTCATGGGGCTGGGAAAGACGCAGGGTCGTGGTGATTCACTCTGCCCATCGGTTGCTAAAGCGAAGTTGTTGGATATCGGAAAGCGTCCGCTTCGAAGCTATGTGGTGACAAGCTCGGCTAGTTTGGCCGCTACGTCATCTATGGACATTTCGGCAGTATCCAGACCGTTTCTGGAGGCAAGCATGGGGCTTACTTCGCGCAGCGCTTCGTAGGTTGTATTGTGTACGATCGGTACAAGCTGGTCCCTCGCCAAAAGAACGGAAAGCTCTTTGTCTGCAACACCCGCTGCGGGGAGGCGTTTCAGCAGCGCCGGGGTCACAAGGACGATCCCGATTCGCGACCTCGCAAGTCCCTTGTCTATTGCACGAAGAAACGGCTCGCCGAGGCCGATGTCGTTTTCGCTAAACCAGACCGACACATCACAAGCTACGAGCTTATCGCGCAAGTCCTTGGCGACGCCCTGTCGATCATCCCAAGCATGGCATAGAAAGAGCTGCCGAAGGTCCGGTAGGGACGCTCGCTTTTCGACGGTCTCGCGGATCGGCGTAAGCGCCCTTACTTCTTCTGGAGTGTAGAGTTGAGAAGAAGCGGCTCCCGACCATCGTGGCTTTGTATTACGACTCGATCCGCCACTGCTAACTCTACCCCCTCCCGAGCTCCTCGAAGACAGATATGATGAGGAATCCTGAGAGTGACGAGCGTATCCATAGCTATTGAAGCTGCGGCCAAATCGGTTCCGGCATGCTGGACAATTCGCAGCGGCAGATGCCGAGCTGTGACCTTTCACCGGTGCTGTGCATCTAGCCATGGATTTTATGATAGCCGAGTCGCATTGGTTTTCCCAGTCGCAGCTGTAAAGCATTTCTCAATGGCAGCTTCTGCAGGCTAAGTCGGCATCGGCTGTTGCGCCTCGGACTTTTTAGATTCGCTGGGTTTTTTTTGAGGGTGAAGGTTTCACACCCCACTCACCTGGCGGTGAAGGAAGATACCGAAACTCCAAGACTGGCCGCCATAATTTTCGAGCAAAACCAATGCTCTCAGATGCGACCGGCTTTTGAATTTGCGCCAGCTTGAACTCGGACCGAGCGGCCCATGGTCACAATGTCGTCGATTTGCATGATGATCAAGTAGTTGGGTTGGCATTCAATCTTCTGCGTAAATGCGATCCGCATACGAGCCAACGCTGAAGGCTCCAAAATCCCAGAAGGAGACGTAACGTCTTGGGCAGCAAGGATCCCCTTTTCGGCGCTCAAAGCACGCTGGAGTGCAGCGGTTTGCCGTCTAGGAAGTTCTCTATATTCGATTGCGCTAATTGCGCCTGTGCAAACAAAGTTTCATAGGTCGCGCCGCCCTGATGCGGGGTTAGGATGACATTCGGCACGTCAGTCCA
>CALGEE010000035.1 GCA_937881525.1 uncultured Sphingomonadales bacterium
CCAGCCTTTCAACGGGGAGAGATGACACCCGTGACCTTGGGGCTTTGGATGGCAGGTCAAGGATTTGAAACGGATATGCCCGATGCGTCTTGAGCCGATCAAAAACCCGACACTGGCCCGCAAGGTAACCCCGCCTTTGATTGCCCTTTCCACCACAATTGTAATCGCATCGCTTTTGGCGATGGTTGCGGGGGCGAACCCGTTCACTGTCATTGGATTAATCTTAAAGGGTGCTTTTGGATCAACATTTGCGATTTTGGAAACGCTAAACCGCGCGACGCCGCTCATATTCACGGGCCTGGCGGTCGCCGTGGCGTTTCGCGCCAAGTTTTGGAACATCGGGGCAGAGGCACAACTTTATGCTGGCGCATTAGTGACTGTTTTGCTTGGGACGGGCGCTTTGCCGTGGCCTAGCTTTGTGATCTTGCCCGTTATCGTCATCGCAGCCGTTCTGGCAGGTGCCGTCGTTCTATTGGTTCCTGCACTTATGAAAACGCGGTTCAGCGTGGATGAGGTCGTGACAACATTGTTGTTCAATTTCATTTTTCTATTGTTTATCTCGATGTTGCTTGAAGGTGCACTCAAAGACCCGGTGGGTATGGGATGGCCAAAATCTGCCCGTCTGATCCCTGAGGCGCGATTGCCGCGAATTGTCGATGGCCTGCGTTTGCATTGGGGGTTTGGCCTCGCGATTTTTTCAGCCATTTGCATCTGGGTTATCCAGACCCGCAGCACGTTGGGTTATGAAATGCGCGCCGTTGGTCTCAACAAAGACGCCGCCGCCTTCGCGGGCATTCCAGTCAATCTGGTGATCGTGAAAACGGCGCTGTTGTCCGGTGGCCTTGCTGCATTGGCAGGGTTTTCTGAGGTGGCAGGATTAAAAGGCAGCCTCACGCTCGATCTGTCGCCGGGGTTTGGCTACACTGGCATTATCGTGGCGATGCTAGCGTTGCTCAACCCGCTTGGCGTAATCGTCGCGGCGTTGTTTGTTGCAGGCATTTTTGTAGGGGCCGACAGCATGAGCCGTGCGGCGGATGTGCCCACCTATCTGGCCGACATCATGCTTGCGACCGCACTTCTTCTTATGGTGTTGGCCATCATGCTGACGCGGTTTCGTGTGGTGAAGGATTAGCGATATGGACATCATCGATATCCTTTTCACGGCAAGCTTTTGGGCGGCGGCCATTCGCATCGCCAGCCCGTTGATCTTTGCCACATTGGGCGAATTGATTTGCGAACGCGCAGGCGTGCTGAACCTCGGGATTGAGGGCATCATGGTCGCCGGTGCATTCGCAGGTTGGATGGCGGTTTATTCCGGCACGGGGCTTTGGACAGGCGTGTGCGTCGCGATGTTGGTCGGTATCTTATTTGGCCTTCTGCACAGTACGCTAACCGTGCCATTCGGCCTGTCTCAGCATGTTGTTGGACTTGGCATCACATTGCTTGCGACTTCGTCGACCTATTATGCGTATCGGCTGGCCCTCCCCGAGGTCACAAGTCCGCCGAAAATCGCGGCATTCCAGCCTTATGAAATCCCGATCCTGTTGGACATTCCCTTCGTTGGTCCGGCGCTGTTTTCGCAAACTCCGTTGACGTATCTTGCGTTCATTCTTGTCGGGGTCGTGAGCGTCGTTCTGTATCGCACCCCCCTTGGGCTTGCAGTCCGCGCAGCCGGTGAAAGTCCCGCAGCGGTGGCCGCGCAAGGTCTCTCTGTCACGGCAATTCGCATGGGGGCCGTGATGGTGGGCAGCGGCCTGATGGCGGTTGGCGGTGCATTTTTGACCATGTCGGCCTTTGACAGTTTCTTTTTTGAAATGGTCAACGGGCGTGGCTGGATCTGCATCGCATTGGTCGTCTTTGGCTCGTGGCGACCAGGCAAGGCGTTGCTGGGGGCGGTTTTGTTTGCGGCCTTTGATGCGTTCCAAATTCGCGTGCAGCAGACAAGTTTGGGCACACATATTCCCTACCAGATTTTTCTTATGATGCCCTATATCCTGTCTATATTGGCGCTCGTTTTTATGTCACGCCGCGCTCAAGTGCCCGCTGCCCTTATGGTTCCGTTCAACAAAGGAGAACGCTGATGTTTGATCTCATCGTTAGAGGCGGCACGTTGCCCGACGGGCGTGTTGCGGACATCGGTATCGTTGGCGATAGGATCACTGCAATCGGGTCACTTGATACTGCTGAGTCGGGTCACGTGATCGATGCGTTTGGCGATTTGGTAAGCCCACCGTTTGTGGACCCCCATTTTCACATGGACGCAACATTGTCCTTCGGTTCGCCGCGTATCAACGCCTCCGGCACCCTGCTCGAAGGGATCGGCCTTTGGGGTGAGCTTAAGCAGGTCATGACCCAAGACGATATCAAAGTACGCGCGCTGACCTATTGCGATTGGGCGGCGAGCATGGGCCTGCTGGCCATTCGTAGCCATGTCGATACCTGTGATGACAGACTTTTGGGCGTCGAAGCGCTGCTTGAGGTTAAAGAGCAGGTCAAAGAATACATAGACCTACAACTCGTTGCCTTTCCGCAGGACGGTTTCTACCGCGATCCAACCGCACGCGAAAACACGATCCGTGCCTTGGATATGGGGGTCGACGTTGTCGGTGGTATTCCGCATTTTGAACGAACTATGGCAGACGGCGCTATGTCGGTGAAAGAGCTGTGCGAAATCGCGGCGGCACGCGGTTTGCAGGTTGATATGCACTGCGACGAATCTGATGACCCGCATTCACGCCATATCGAAACGCTTGCCTATGAAACGCAGCGGCTGGGTCTGCATGGGCGGGTCACGGGGTCTCACCTGACGTCGATGCATTCCATGGACAACTACTACGTTTCCAAACTGCTCCCGCTTATGGTGGAATCCGAGATCAACGTGATCCCCAATCCGTTGATTAACATCGTTATTCAAGGCCGACATGACACCTTCCCAAAACGGCGCGGCCTGACGCGCGTAAAGGAAATGCTGGCCATGGGGATCAACGTCGGCTGGGGTCAAGATTGCGTGCTTGATCCTTGGTATTCGCTCGGCACGGCAGACATGCTTGATGTGGCCTTTATGGGGCTGCACGTGGCGCAAATGACAAGCCCTGAGGACATGCAAACCTGCTTTAATATGGTCACGGTCAACAATGCCAAAACGATGGGGTTAACGGATTACGGGCTACACGTCGGCGCTAAGGCGTCTTTGGTTGTTCTTGACGCCAGCAACCCGATCGAAGCTCTGCGTTTGCGTCCAGCGCGATTATGGGTCGTCGCAAACGGGCGTGTGATAAGTCAATCCCCGCGCGCCGATGCAACGCTATCCTTGCCCAAACGCCCGATATCGACGCACAGAAGGCATCATCCAGAAGCCATTTAACGTCAGAGATACTCAGCTTGTGCGTTAAAAAACATTTTTAATCAGAAGGGGTTTGATTGTATGGACCGAATTAACGGGTATCAAAAATAACCCGAGGACGTATCATCGTGCCGAAATCTGTGTGCTCGTCAGATTAATTTCGCTGCGTCTTGCATAAATGGACGATTTCACCGCCGCGCGGCAGCACCGAAGTTCGTGCACCTGCAAAATTACCCCCGGTGGAGCGCACGCAGCGGGGCTTTTACACTTCTGCTTTGGGCTGCAACCCGCCTTACGGCGGTGCAGAAAGAAACTGAGTTCCTCGGCAATGTGAATGTCAGCTCTCGCAC
>CALGEE010000036.1 GCA_937881525.1 uncultured Sphingomonadales bacterium
CCGGCGGCTGATCCTGGTGCTGACCATCGCACCGCTTCTGACCAGCGGCATCGTGCGGACTTATGCCTGGCTGGTGATTCTTGGCGGCCGTGGGGTGGTGAATTCCACCCTGATGAACCTCGGGCTGATCGATCAGCCGCTCCGGATCATGAACACGCACTGGGCCGTGCTCATCGGGATGGTGCAGATCCATCTGCCGGTGATGATCTTGCCGCTCATCGCGGTGATGAGCCGCCATGACAGCCGCCTGGTCGAAGCCTCGGCCAATCTCGGCGCCTCCCGGCTCGGGACATTGCGCAGCGTGATCCTTCCCCTGAGTGTGCCCGGAATTGGCACCGGCGCGTCGCTCGTCTTCACGCTCAGCTACACCACCTTTGTGGTTCCGCAGCTTCTTGGTGGCGGCAACTACCTGAACGCGGCGACAATGATCTACGAACAGGTCGTCTACTCGCTCGAGTGGAGCAAGGGCTCGGTCAGCTCCATGATCCTGATGGTCACCTGTCTTGTCGTGCTGGTGGCGATCGCGCTGGTGACCAACCATTTCACCCGCTGGACAAAGGGGCGCGACGCATGAGGCCGTTGCGACATCTTTCGCTCACCGATGCGCTCGGCATCGGGCTGATCCTATGCGTGGCGGTGTTGTCCCTCCTGTTGCTGGTGGCCCCGTCGATCATTGTGGTGATGATCTCCTTCGACACGCGCGCCTTTGTCAGCTTCCCGCCTGAGGGCTTCACCTTTCGCTGGTATGCCAAAGTCTTCGAGCAAGGCGAACTGGTCGACGCCATGCTCAACAGCCTGCAGGTCGGACTGACCGTCACGCTGCTCTGTGTCCTCCTCGGGGTTCCAACAGCGCTGGCCTGTGCGCGCGGACGCTTCCGCGGCACCACCGCGCTGTCGGTCTTCGTGCTGGTGCCGCATATGGTGCCCGGGATCGTGCTGGGGGTTGCGGTGCTGTTTGCCGGCGCGCTGGTTGGGGTGTCGCCCTCGATCTGGCTTCAATCGGTTGCGATCAGCGTGTTCATCCTGGCGGTGATGGTGCGCACCGTGCAGAGCCGCCTCGTGCGGCTCGACCCCGCACTGGAGGAGGCGGCGGCCAATCTGCGCGCGACACCGTTTCAGAGCCTGCGAACCGTAACCTTCCCGCTCCTGATGCCCGCCATCCTGGCCGGTGCAGTGTTCACCTTCGTGGAGGGTTTCGACAACCTGTCGGTGGCCATCTTCACCCATGGCTTCCGTGACCGCCCGCTTCCCGTGGAACTTCTGGCACTGGTGCAATATACCAGCTCGCCCCTTGTCGCAGCCGTGTCGGGCGTTCAAATTGTCCTAGCAATCGCCGCGTTGGCGGCGGTTTCCCTGAGCATAGGTCTGGACAACGTCAACGACTAAGTGTGTGCCGGCATGGCGTAGCGACGCCTCCTGAAACTGGTCCCGAATCTTGCTCCGGATCTTGCATTGAGATCTGACCCAGCCTTGTTTGCGGATGTCTGGTCAGTCCCGCGTAAGGGGGAGTGTCACCCCCGCTTTTCTCGGGCTGCTGCGCCTGAACTTGCCTTGACGCAGTCAGTGGCAGCATCAGTTCGGCCCGGCATGCTGGGGCCAACCGGCGACCGATCCCAAACGACGCGAGATCGCGTCTGCATGACCAACCACATAAGGTGCCAGCATATGCTGCATCTCTTCGGTCATGCGATGTGCGGGGCCGCTTGCAGACACGGCGGCGAATACGCGGCCCGCGCTGTTTGATATTGGTGCCCCAACGCAACGGATGTTGATCCTGTGTTCTTCGCGATCAAGCGCATATCCGCGGGCACGGATGGCCCCGAGTTCCGCGCGCAACTGATCGGGGCGGGTCATGGTGGACGGGGTGTAGGCAATCAGACCCGATGCAATCACCTTTTCGATGATCGCGTCCGGTTGGAACGCCAGGGCCGCCTTGCCGACGCTGGTGCAAAAGCACGGTGAGATTTCCATGGTGATGGTGTCGTTCGACGGGCCGGACGGATCACCAAGGGATCGTTCCACAAACACCATGCGTTCGCCGTCAAAGACACACAGGTGAACGCTGGCACGCGCCAATGTGCTCAGCGCCTCGACGAACGGGCGTGCCACGCGTTGCAGATCCATGCTGTTTAGAACGGTTGTGCCAAGTTGAAACAGGCGAAGACCTAGACGGTATTCTTCGCGCGCACGGTCCTGTTCGAGAAAACCAACCTCCTTCAGGGCCATGATGGCCCGATGGGCGGTCGAGCGCGGCAGGCTGGAACGCCGCGCGATGTCCGAAACGCTCAAGGATCGGTCGGTGGTTGAAAAACAGTCCAGCACATCGATGAGCTTGCCCAATGTCTTGATGCTTTTTGTTTCAACCATTGCCATCCCCTGCGATCAACTTCCATCGCGCGCAATCCTGACCGCGACTCGCTCATCCCGCAATATGGGATATTGATCCGCATTGTGGAACGCGTGGTTTCGTGGGGCGATGCTTGCGTCAGATCCTCGCCGTTCGATGGCCAGAAAATCTCTCGCATTTATAAAGATTTAATGCAGAAAAGGCGCTTGGCAGCAGAAATCTGTTGACGCCGATCTTCGTGCGGCAAGACAGTGGCATATCAAATTCCGGGATGGGAGCGCGGAGATGAAGACACGGATCAAGGGGATCATACCGCCGATCGTGACACCGTTTGACGCGGATGGCGTGGTTGATGAAAGGATGCTCCGCGAAAACATCCGCTTTCAGCTGTCGCGCGGCGTGCATGGCGTGTGCTTTGGCGGAAGCACCGGTGAAGGTCATACGCTGACGTCAGATGAGCTGGTGCAGATCGCCGAAATATGTGTCGAGGAAGCCGGCGGGCGTGTGCCGGTCGTGGCGGGGATCATCACCAACTCGACCCGTGACGCTGCACAAAAGGCCAAGCGGATGGCGGCCTGCGGCGTGGATGCGCTTCAGATCACGCCGGTGCATTACCTGTTCAAACCCGATGAGAACGCGACCTACAGTCATTTCGCAACGCTCGGTGACGCGACCGATCTGCCCATCCTCATCTACAACGTGATTGCGTGGAATTACATCAGCCCGGCCCTTCTGGTGCGCATGATGCACGACATTCCCAATGTCAAAGGCGTCAAGCAAAGCGCGGGTGACCTCAAGCTGATGGCCGACCTTCTGGTGAGCGCGCCGCAAGATGCCATCGTCCTGTCGGCGGTGGATGCGCTGCTCTATCCATCCTTTGCCCTGGGCGCGCATGGAACCATCGCCGCCAACCCGGCGGCATTGCCGGGGGTCTGCGTCGCCTTGTGGGATGCTATGCAGGCCGGAAACCACCAGCTTGCCACTGAGATCCATGTGGCGCTTCTGCGGTTCTGGAATACCATCTCGGCCGACAATCTTCCGGCGAATGTCAAACATGCGCTGCATCTTCAGGGTGTTGCCTCCGGCTTGCCGCGTGCGCCGATGCCGGCCACGTCGGCAGAACAGGCCACGCGCATCCAGGCACAGCTTCAGCAGGTGCTGAAATACGACCCATACGCCACTGCCACCGCCGCCTGAGGATGATCCGGCCAGAAGGCCCATGATCCGCGAAACGCCGCGCGCCGGGATCCCTGCGCGTCAGCAGAGGCTGAAAGACATCATGGCCGACGGTCATTACACCCGCCCTGCGGCAGATGCCATTGCCGAGCTCACGGCCCGGCTCAGACCGGTTCTGCAAGATCGCCTGAGCGACCAGAAGGCCCTGCTGGCCCAGCACAGCCATGGCGAAGGGCTTCCCGACGCCGGGATGCCAGACCTTGTCGTGTTTCCGGAAACAAATGAGGAGGTGGCCGAAATTGCGCGCGCCTGCAGCGCATATCAGGTGCCCATGGTGCCCTTTGGCGCGGGGTCGTCGCTGGAAGGGCAGGTTGCGGCGCTGGCCGGTGGCGTCAGCATCGATCTTTTGCGTATGGACCGGGTGCTGAGCCAGTCGACCTTGTCGATGGATTGTCGCGTTCAGGCCGGTGTCAGGCGCATCGCCCTGAACCGGCATCTGCGCGATACGGGCATGTTCTTTCCGCTTGATCCCGGAGCGGACGCATCGCTGGGTGGCATGGCCGCCACACGCTGTTCGGGCACGAATGCGGTTGGATACGGCACCATGCGGGACATGGTGCTTGGGCTGACTGTCGTGACGCCGGATGGGCGCATCATCCGGACGGGAAGCCGCGCCAAGAAATCTTCGACCGGATATGATCTGACGCGGCTCTACATCGGATCCGAAGGCACGCTGGGCATCATCACCGAGCTTCAGTTGCGGCTGGTGGGCCAGCCCGAAAGCATCTTCACCTCCACCTGCCAGTTTCCCGACCTGCCGTCGGCGATCGCAACCGCCTCTGCCGCGCTCTTGCTGGGTCTGCGGATGGTGCGGCTGGAGCTGCTGGACGCGGTTCAGATGGATGCCTGCATTCGGTGGTCGAATCTGAAGGACATGGCGCCCCAGCCGACCATCTTTGTCGAGTTCCACGGCACGGCGAACTTTGTTCGGGAACAGGCCGACCTTTTCCGCGAGCTTGCCCTCGAACAGGGCAGCACGGCCTGGAAAGACGCCGAAACACCCGAAGATCGCAAGACGCTGTGGGCCGCACGCCATGAGTGCTATCAGGCGACGATGGCGCTGGCGCCTGGCAAGAAGAACATGGGTACGGATGCCTGCGTGCCGTTGGAACACCTCGCCGAATGCATTCTGGACACACAGGCCGACGTGCGCGCATCGGGGCTTGTCGCGCCGATCGTGGGCCATGTCGGAGACGGCAATTTTCACCTCGGGATCCTGTTTGACCCCACCGATCCAGTGGAACGGGCCAAGGCCGAGGCGCTTGCAGAACGCGTCAGCCTGCGCGCGATCGGGTTTGGTGGCACATGTTCGGGCGAACATGGTGTCGGCTTGCACAAGACCCGCTACATGAAGGTCGAACATGGCGAGGCGGTCCATGTCATGCACGCCATCAAGTCGGTGCTTGACCCGGCTGGTCTGATGAACCCCGGAAAGTTGTTGCCGGATCTGATGCGCGGAACGCCCGAAGGGTGATGACAGACCACGGCCTACCCGGCAAATTGCCAGGTCAGGACGCGGCGCAGATCACCCAGCTCAACTAAGAGCGAAAAGCCGCCCGTTTCTTCCCAGGAGAATTCCGGAGGAAACGCAACCTGCACCGTTGCGCGGCCGGCATAAAGAAAGCCGCCCAGCGCCGGTTCCGCAGAAATCGTCAGATCGACGATCGTCGGGGGGCCGCTGCGGCCGTCTTCCACCACCAGCGACACGCGCGGCACAGCCTCAGACAAGATGCTTTCGTCATCGGCAATCAGAAGGAGATCGACCTGCATGGCTTTGGCAGGATCGACATAGATCTCTTCCAGATGGGCATCGGCTTCGTCGAGCCCCAGCAGCCGTTGAAACGCCCAATCCCGGCTTTGCAGATAGAAGGTGAGCGGAAAATAGGGAACACCCGTCACCGCCATAAGCGCATCGGCGCCATATACGGTATGGGCCAGACGCATGTGCTCAGTCTCACGCAGCGTGCCCCAGCCGACCTGATCGGCAAGGGTGCTGAACATCTCGACTTGCGCAAAGCCCACGGGATCTGACGGGCGCGTTTCCAGTTGCCTCGGGCCGGCCAATAACGGCAGGGCTATGCTCGCTTGCGTCGCCGCCAACAGCGCGCCGAAAAGCCAATTCCTGAACCTCATGCATCCACCCCTTTGCTGGATTGTCCCGAACCCGACCGCCCGCCGTTGCCTTTGGTCACGCAACCCCGCCTGGCCGGCCGCCTGCAAGATGCCGCCATCGCGCGCACAGCGGCAAGGCGGCGGCGGCAAGACCGGCTGGGCGGCGTCTGCAGCATCCTATATGTAGCCAAACAGGCGCGGCAACCAAAGTGTCAGCGCCGGGAAATAGGTGACGACCAGCAGAAATGCGACCTGCAGACTGTAAAAGGGCAGCATCGCGCGCGAGATCGTTTCGATGCGCAAGCCGGTGATGCTGGCGGCCACGAACAGGCAAGGGCCGACCGGAGGGGTCGACAGGCCGATCACAAGGTTTAAGGACATGACGATGCCAAAATGAACCGGATCGACACCTTGGGAAACCATCACCGGCCCAAGGATGGGCGCCAGAACGATGACAGCGGCACCGATGTCCATGAACATGCCGACCAGGATCAGCAGCCCATTGACCAGAAGCAACAGGAGATACGGGTTTTCGGTGATGTGGAGCAGCCCCTTGGCGATCGCTTCGGGAAGCCGCTCAAGCCCGATGATCCACGCCAAGATATTGGCCGTGGCCAGCACCATGAACACCACAGAGGTCATCACCGCAACCTTGAGCAAGATCGGCGCCAGATCGGCAAGGCGCAAGGTGCGCTTGACGAAGGTTCCGATCAGAAAGGCGTATAGAACTGCGACTGCGGCGGCTTCGGTCGGCGTGAAAATGCCGCCAAGAATACCCCCAAGAATGATGCCGGGCATGAAAAGAGCGAGCAACGCATTGCGCGTTGCCTGCATGAATTCTTGCCGTGACAGTTTTTCCTCGCGCCGCGGAAAGCCATGGCGATCCGCCATGAAATGCACCATCGCCATCAGCATCAACGCCAACAGCAGTCCAGGCAGAAGCCCACCCAGGAACATGGCCGCAATCGACACCTGCATGATCGAGCCGTAGAGGACCATGATGATGCTGGGCGGTATCATCGGCCCGATCAACGAGGATGCCACGGTCAAGGCCGCCGAAAACGGCTTGGGATAACCAGCCTTGGTCATTGCCTTGATTTCGATTGATCCGAGCCCGGCCACATCTGCGATCGCGGACCCCGAAATGCCCGCGAAAAAAGCGCTGGCAAGAATGTTCACCTGCGCCAGTCCCCCCTTGAGCCGGCCGACTAGAGCATCTGCAAACCGCACAAGATCATCCGTGATCCGTGATTTTGACATGAGTTCTGCAGCCAGGAAAAAGAAGGGAATGGCCATGATTGTGAAGATGCTGAGCCCGGAAAACATGCGCTGTGGGATCAGGGACAAAAAGATAAGGTCCTGCCGGATCAAGAACGCCAGCGTGGCCGTCAGGCCCAGCACAAAGGTGATCGGTATCCCCATCACCAGGAAGACAAAGAAGGCGCCAATGACGATCGAGATCATATCCATGCGCTGCTACCCGTTTTGCGGTTGGACAGGCGCGGTGAGATGCAAGATCGGGGCATCGGAAAATGGATTGTCCGCGCCATGTGTCACCCTCCGGTTTTCATCTGTGGCGGTGGAACGGAACCATTTTCATCCAGTTCCGCCTCCAATCCCTGAATTGGATCAAAGGGCGATCGGCCGCCCCGCGCCTTTTGCCAAGCTTCAACCGTTGTCTCGGCGAGGTAGACCAGCATCAAGGCCGCACCCAAGGGCAGCGGAATGAACGCAAACATCATGGATATGCCAAGTGAGGGCGCCATTTGTCGTGGCCCTTCGTTGAAGGCGAGGATGTAGCCCTGCCACAAAAGGATGCCAAGAAAGCCCGCAATCAAGACACTGTTGATCGTAAAGATGACCAATTGCAGCCGAACCGGAAGCAGTGAAACCAATACGGTCACGCCGACATGCGCGCCCCGCCGCAACGCAAGCCCGGACGCGAACATGGTGATCGCCACCATCAGGAACCGGGCAAGCTCGGGCGGCCATGCCAGAGGGCTGTTCATTACAAAGCGGAAAAACACGTTGACGATGATCGCCACTGTCATGATCGCCAATCCGGCAATACTAATCGCGCCCGTAATGCGCGCGAGCATGTCACAAAAGCGTCTGAGCATGGCCATCCCTGTTCAGCATCTGGCATCACTGGAAAGAGGGGCCGAGGGCAGATTGTATCTGCCCTCGGGTCGTGCTGGCCTAAAGGCTCGGCGTCATGCCAAGCTTGCTCTCTGCATTGCGGACGGCGTCAATGAATTGCGCCACAATCTCGGGCGACAGCGTATCTTCCATCCACTTCAAGACACCGGGCTGCGCCACTTCGCGGAAGGCTTGCTGTGCTTCACCGGCAACGTAGGTCACTTCGACCCCGTTATCGGCGAAATACGCAAGCACGTCATTCACGGCGACCTGGGTCAACCCACGGCTCGTGACCGTTGCAATCCGGCCTGCCGTCAGGACCGCCTGCTGCAGATCGGCCGGCAGCGTCTGAAACCAGCGTTCGCTGACGATTATGAACGACAGGCTATACACGTGGTTGTCGACGGTGATGTACTTGAGCACCTCATGGAGGTTTTGCTGAAGCGTGCCGACCGTGGGCAGTTCCGCGCCGTCAACGACGCCGGTCTGAAGTGCCGAATACACCTCGAGCCAGGGTACAACCGTCGGCGATGCGCCAAGCGAGCGCACCATTTCCTGGTGTGATGGGATCTCCATCGTGCGAATCTTGAGACCGCTCATGTCCGAAGGGGTCTGGATCGGCCGCACGTTGTTGCCCCAGATGCGAAAACCGCCGTTCTCGCCAAGGGCAACCGCCCGGAACCCCTGCTCGATCATCCCCTCGAAAAGCGCGTCGCCGAACGGGCCATCCATGACTTCCCATGCAACGGCCGAATTCTGAAAGACATAGGGGATCGTGATCACCTGAATCTCGGGATACCAGATCGACACCGGCCCTTCGGAGGGCGTCGTGGCTTCAAGAACACCCATTCGGACGCTTTCGAGATTCTCACGCAGGTCGCCAAGCGTGCCGCTGTGGAACACTTCGGCTGCAATGCGACCGCCGCTCATCCCTTCTACGGTTTCGGCAAAGGACGTCATCATGCCATAGACGTAATAGGGGTACTTCATGTCTCCGATCTGCACGAAAGGAGCATCCGTGTTTGTGACGCGTAACGTAAACTCGGCATCTGCCACCGCGCTGAACGGTGCTCCAGCCAAGGCAGCAAGACAGGCTGCCCCAATGAAGGATCTCGATTTTTTCATTTTCCTCTCCCGTGTTTCAGATTTTGTCCACACCTTGCCCGCAGAGGCGAAAGACGATTGATTTTTGGCTCATTCCTTGTGGGCACCAATTCGATCATGGGCACACCACAACCGCACGCGTCTTGCGTGTTAGCGGCTCGTTGTGGTGCCTTGCGTCTGGTCATGTCATGAACCGCTTTTCAACTGCGTCTGGCCAGCCAGCGGAAACTCTGTTTCCAAAGCTGTGCGTAACCTTGCCAATCCGAAAACGGCGTTGGCAACCAATGCGGGCCGATATCAGACATCCAGGCCAGCGTGCGGCCCTTGCCATGGCGACCCGCAACCAGAAGCGGATGGTTTCCTGCCCCGGCACCGGTTGTAAGGATCACCTCGCCTTCCTGTTTCGGTCTGACCTCGTTCAGACCCAACAGATAGGGCCAGCCACCATCGATGCCCGCGATGGTCGGATGCCGTGACGAGATCACATGCGGATGAAATCCTTCGGGAATTTCGACCCGATCGTCATGGACGAGCATTTCGACAGGCAAGATGGCTTCCGCAGGCGTTCCCTTGTAGCGCCCTGCACCGTTGATCCCCTGAAAGGTCAGATATCCCCCGACCATCATGAAGCCGCCGCCACCCGCCACCCAATCTGCCAGCACGGCCAGACGATTGGGTGTCCTTTGCCCTCGCAGGAACGTATCGGGATGCAGGAGAATGGAATTTGCACCCACGTCGCTCAGCACAACGACATCATAGGCGTTCAAGGCATCGGACGTAGCGGGAAATTCTCCAGGAACATGTTCGCCGGCCAGGTGATCGATCTCGATGTCGCTGCCGTGCAGCGCGTTCAGAAGCGGGCGCAGTCCGCTTTGTCGATCGCTGCTCGAGAAGAGATCGAAACCCTTCACGTGAAAGGTCGTACTCGTCCAGGTTTCACCGGCAAGCAGCACACGAACCTTGGTCATCCTCTTGTTTTCCTTTCTATTCCTGTTTTATGCCACGGCAATCGTTCAAGCGCCCACCGCGAGGCGGGTGGTGCATTCTCAACATCGGACCAGCGCCACTTCGGGTGCCAAGAAGAAGGGTGCAAGGTAGCCGCACAGGTTGCTGAAGGGCAGTACCTCGGGGCGCAGCCGGATGCCCAGCACGTCGGACATGAAGGCACGTCGATGCTGCACGCGCGCCCAGGCCTCCGGGTGTCGGTCTGCAAAGGCCCGCCGCCCTTCGGCATCCAGCAGGGCAATGCCTTCTTCCATGTTGGAGGTGAAATAGGCGGTGCCGGTCGCCGGGATGATATCGAGCTGGATCGCCTGATGGGACGTGAACGCAATCTGCCCGCCCGGGTAAACCGGCGTATCGAGCCATTCGTCATAATGAATGAGGTGCCCGGGATTGAGGACGAGGTTGAAGAACGGATCCCCCAAACGCTTTCGCACAAGCGCATCGATGGTGCCGCCGGACACCCCGATACCCATCGCCTCATACCAATCCAGCGCGGTCAGATAAAATGGCGCGGCCAGCCTTTCGACATAGTCTTTTGTACCGTCCGGCAGATCGTCGGCCGAGCGCGCCAGCCAGCCCGCGCGACAGGTCAACGATCCCCACAGACCCAGCGCGCATGTAAAGGGATCGCCAAGCGCAAGGCGACGCCCCGAAGGACTTCCCAGACCCAGATAGGCGCGGGCACCCGACGACAGCATCGGATGGCAATTGAGTGGATACTGTATGCTTGCCATCAGCGCGGCCGCTTCGAATTCGGTCATCCCCGCCTTCAAGCCGAACAGGACACGACGGATCGCCTGAGAGGAATGGCTGGCCGCAAACTCGAATTGCGCAAGTTGATCGATCTCGTTGGAGGCGCGCAACCCGTCGCGACAGTGCATCAGGACTGCGGTTGCATTCACCACATTCGCTGATCCCGCGATGTCGCGCAGCGCCTCGGCGATAAAGGACGGAATTTCCAGCACGAATTCCGGTTCCGGAAACTCGGCGCTGGTGAAATACTTCCATCCGGCCACGCCCACCCGATCGGTCGGGCCGATCCCTGCCTCGCGCAAGATGTCTTTCAATGGGCGCGTTTGCGAACGATCCTGACCCAAAAGCCCGAACGGCGGGTAAAGGACAACATCCGCATCGATGGCTGATTTCCGGGCAGGGCCCTGATTTTCAGGGCCTGTAATGATGACCGGATCGCCCCCTTCGCGGATGATCAGCAGGCTTTCCTCGAAGCGCGGATCGACGCCGGCAAGATAGGCCATGTTGGCGAAATGCTCGCGATCGGCGTAAATGACAAAGACCGTCAGGCCCTGTTGGCGCATGCGGTCGCGCAACCTTCCCAGTCGCGCGCGATGCATGTCGTGATCCAGACCGGGACAGGCTTTGGGCAAGCCGAACTCCGGCAGGTCCACTTTTCGAAGATCAACCTTCATGATGACGACCCCTCGGGATTGCAGGTGCAGACGAAAACGCCCGGCTCATCCATCCCGAGCCAAGGACTGCGCGGTGAACCGGCGTCCACGCCGCAAGGCTGAAGGTGATCATCCGCCGCACACGGCGTGTCCCGCAGATGGGGTGGATCGAAACAGCCCACGCATCGGTTTGGCCCGCCCTACCCTGAGGGATCGCCATTGTCATCAGACCCCCTCCACCTTTTGCGCGCCAATGTGCTGTGCTTTGCCCGCGCCGCCATCATGGACCGTGCGATGGGAACGGGGCGGGGCCGCCACGGAACCGCGTACCATGAGCGATACCGGAATACGCAGCGTGTCGGGCGCGTGCACTTCGTGGTTGATGAGATCGAGCAACAGCCCCACGCCTCTTTGTCCGAAATCCTGCGTCGACTGCCGGACGGTGGTCAGTGGGGGATCGAACAGCGCGGCGTGCGGAATGTCATCGAAACTGACAAGCGAGAAGTCCCTCGGGATGCGCAGATGCATATCCCGGGCAGCCTGCATGATCCCCAGCGCCAGGAGATCACCACCGGAAAAGATCGCGGTCGGCGGCTCGCCACCAGCCCAAAGCTGACGAAAGGAATCATAAGCAACCCTTTCATCGTAAGGCCCTGAGAAAACAAGACGTTCGTCAACATCCAGCAAGGCTTTGGCATGGGCTTGGCGAAAGCCCTTCAAACGCTCTTCGCCGCTCAGCAAACCGCGCGGTCCGCCGACATATGCGATCCTCTTGTGCCCGTGCTCGATCAGATGCGCCGTTGCCAGATCGGCGCCAGTTTGGTTTTCGGCAAACAGACGCGGGGCGACGGCGCCTGGAACATCTTCGTCGAGCAGCACCACCCGCCGGTTGGCGTTTATCTTGGTGCGCAAACGGCCATCGTCGACATGGTTGGTCAACAAGAGTACGCCGTCAAACTGCCGGTCGTCGATGCGCGACAGAAACTGCAATTCGCGATCGATGTCGTTTCGGCTGTTGAGGATCGTCAGGGAATACCCAGCGCGGCTAGCGGCCTCTTCGGCGGCACTCGCGATCAATGCGAAAAACGAGTTGACGATGTCGGAGGTGATGAAGCCGATCGTCTCGCTCGAATTCAGGCTCAAGCGCCGCGCCATCGCATTGGGGACGTAGTTTAGCGCCTCGATCGCCGCATCGATGCGGCTCTTTGTCGGAACTGGCAGTTGCAGCTGATTGCTGAGGTAGCGAGACACCGCCGCAGGCGAAACATTCGCCGCGTGCGCGACATCCCGAATGGTGGTTGCTTTTGGTTTTCTGTGTTCTTTGTCCATTCCCGCACCTTCGACCAATCACATCGAATAGCTGCTAATGACCCAAAACGCACGTAGTTGTTGATCAGATAAACAGGTTTACAAGCGGCTGTCCAGTGTAAACTGGTTTATTAACTGGCTGGTTGTTGAGAACGGCAATGCAAAAGTGAGCCACGGCAGTGTCGTAATAATCTCGCTGCGGGCAACGTAAAATGTTGCCACTTTGGCCCTTTCTGTTTGGA
>CALGEE010000037.1 GCA_937881525.1 uncultured Sphingomonadales bacterium
TCCAATCCTGAAAGAAAAACGCAAACAGCCTGCCGGTGAGTTATCCGGAGGACAACGCCAACAAGTTGCTGTAGCGCGCGCTTATGACCCAGCCAAAAGTATTGATGCTGGATGAACCGACAGCCGGTGTTTCGCCTATTGTGATGGATGAGCTATTCGACAGAATTATCGAGATCGCCAGAACAGGTATCGCAATCTTGATGGTCGAACAGAACGCACGGCAAGCGCTTAATATTGCCGACAAGGGCTTTGTGCTGGTTCAAGGACGAAATAGATATACTGACACGGGTCAGGCACTCATGAGTGACCCGGATGTCCGCAAAGCTTTTTTAGGGGGCTAAAGATGGATTTCATCAATAGTTTTGTATTGCTTGGAAACTACGTCATTATCCCCGCATTTGTCTATGGGTGCCAATTGGCGCTTGGGGCGCTTGGGGTGACCCTCGTGTATGGGATTTTGCGATTCTCCAACTTTGCTCATGGAGAAAGCATGGCGTTTGGTGCCATGGTAACAATTCTTGTGACATGGGCGATGCAATCATATGGGATATCCATTCATCCTTTGCCGACTGCTCTCCTCGCGCTGCCTTTTGGCATTGCGGCGTTGGTATTTCTGATCTTGGTCACAGATAAGTTTGTTTATCGCTTCTACAGAAAGCAAAGGTCGGCACCTGTCGTGTTCCTGATTGCTTCTATTGGCGTCATGTTCCTCTATAATGGCATAATTCGCTTTATTATTGGGCCGAACGACCAAAATTTCAATGACGGAGAGCGGTTTATCATTCGTGTTAGCGAATTCAAGGCGATGACCGGCCTTGATGAGGGTATAGCGCTGAGAATGACGCAAGGTGTGACGATCGTCGTTTCGATCGCCATTGTGGCCGCGCTTTTCTGGTTTTTGAACCGAACAAAGACCGGCAAGTCGATGCGCGCGTTTTCGGACAACCGGGATTTAGCGCTGTTGTCCGGGATCAACCCAGACCGCGTTGTCATGATTGTCTGGATTTTGACGGGTGTGTTGGCAACGATTGCAGGAACGCTTTACGGACTTGATAAGAGTTTCAAGCCCTTCACTTACCAGCAGCTACTTCTGCCAATCTTTGCGTCTGCTATCGTCGGCGGTTTGGGTAGCCCGATTGGAGCCATTGCCGGGGGGTTTATCGTAGCTTTCTCCGAAATCATGCTGACCTATGCCTA
>CALGEE010000038.1 GCA_937881525.1 uncultured Sphingomonadales bacterium
TCGTCATTTTTCCAATAAAGCTGTACAGGTGACGTAAACATCTGCTGATTTAAAGCCCACAAGAAGCCAAAATTATAACCTTTTTGGGCAATTTCTATTCAAAAGCATTTCTTTTTTAACCGAGGTTAAAATACTGTGTTTAACATTCTGACATAGCTCAAGATTTAGGCTTGAGGTTGGTCGGGTCATATAATGCATTTAAATGGATTTTTGCAGGTGTCCGAACCCCAGCAACCTCTAGCTCATATTGGCCACTTTTTAGATAGGCGGCATCAACTCCATTTGAATTGCGAACATATCCAAATCCAATAGAGGCTCCAACACTATATCCGTATCCGCCGGAAGAAAGCCATCCCACCCGCTGGCCATTGCGATAAATGGTTTCTCGTCCTAACAGGACTATTGACGGATCAAGTACTGAAAATCCTGCTAATTGCTTTTTTATGCCACTTTCCAGTTGTGCAACAATGGCGTCTCTACCTAAAAATGGCAAACCTGATTTGACTTTGCATGCCCATGTTAGTCCTGCCTCTACTGGACTGTGGTCAGGCCCAATGTCTGCACCCCAGGCGCGATAACCTTTCTCAAGGCGCAATGTTTCGATCGCGCGATAACCTGCATTCATCAAGCCAAACTGCTTACCAGCCTGCATTAACTGCTCATACACCGTTACTGCTACGTCTGGGCTGAGGTGCAACTCCCATCCGAGTTCTCCGACATAAGTAACCCTAAGGGCCAGCACAGGACAACTGGCAGCACTAATGTGGCGCGCTGTACCAAATGGAAAACTTTTATTGGAAAGATCATCGCTACAGATTTGTTCTAAAATTTTTCGAGCATTAGGGCCCATTAAGGATAAAACTGAATATCCTGCTGTTACATCAATTAGCTGTACACGTTCATGTCCGGATAAGTTTTTTCCAATCCAGTCAAAGTTATGGGTCGCAAAGCCTGTGCCAGTTACAATATAAAATTCGTCTGTTGCCAATCGAACTACTGTCAAATCACATTCGATGCCACCTTTTTGGTTTAGCATTTGAGTGTAAGTTAAACTTCCTATCGGCTTGTCGATATTGCCTGAACACATCCAGCCTAAAGCTGATACGGCGTTAGGCCCCTTTAGCACGAATTTAGCAAAACTTGTTTGATCAATAATTACAGCTGCCGATCGAGCAGCTAGATGTTCCCGCTGAACTGCTGACCACCAATTCGGTTTATGAAAAGAATAAACATCTTTCGGTATTTCGTTTGCTTTTATATCCGCAAACCAATTTGGTCTTTCCCAACCGAGCTTTTCACCAAAACATGCTCCCTCAGCTTTCAGATGAGAATAAAGCGGTGACCGGCGTGTAGGCCTAACTGTAGAAAACTCTTCGGATGGCCATGCGATCGTGTAATGTTTCCCGTAAGACTCCAAAGTGCGATTGCGCACCCAATCAACAGATTGATGGACCTTTCCGAACCTGCGGATGTCTACAGGCCAAAGATCATAAGGAGGAGATCCAAAGGCGACCCATTCTGCCAATGCCATTCCGGCACCGCCCCCCGAAGCTATTCCAAAAGCATTAAATCCTGCGCCAATATAAAGGTTTTGAAGCTCTGGGGCTTCGCCTAAGATAAAGTTTCCATCTGGCGTAAAGCTTTCAGGGCCATTTATGAGTTGTTTAACCCCAGCGGTTTCTAGGGCGGGCACACGCCCAATTGCTAGATCCATGAACTGTTCAAACTGGTCGAAATCTGAGTTCAATAGTTCGTAATGAAAGTTTTTTGGAATGCCGGTCATCCCCCAAGGCTTGGGATTGGGTTCATAGCCACCCCACACAAGGCCACCCACATCTTCTTTCCAATAAGTCAATCGGTCAGGATCTCGTAGGGTAGGCAAGCCGGGGGTCACACCTGCGATTTTTTCTGTCACCATATATTGGTGCTCGACTGACACTAGAGGTACATTTACCCCCACTTGTGCTGCTAAATTGCGTGTCCACTGGCCTGCGCAAATGACAACTTTTTCGCAAGAAATATTACCACTATCTGTTTCAACACCAATAATCTTACCATCTTCTAGCATTATTTTTTTCACTGACGTGTCTTCGAAAATCTTGACGCCTTTTTGCCTAGCCCCTTTTGCTAACGACTGAGTGACGTCTGAAGGGTTGACCTGCCCATCTGTTGGCAAATACGCTGCACCTACTAAGTCGTCTATTGTCATTAGGGGCCAAAGATCTTGTGCCTCTTGGGGCGTAAGTAAATGCATCTCTAATCCAAAACTATGTGCAGTAGTGGCCTGACGCTTTACTTCTGTCCAACGTTCTTGATTGCAGGCCAATCGAAGGCCCCCATTCATTTTCCAACCAGTTTCCAAGCCGGTCTCTTTTGCGAGTTTACCATAAAGCTCGACAGAATAACCCAAAAGTTGGGTGATATTAGCTGAACTACGAAGCTGTCCCACAAGACCCGCGGCGTGAAATGTGGTTCCAGAGGTTAGTTTTTTCCGCTCTAATACAACAGTATCTGTCCAACCTAATTGACCCAAGTGATATGCAACTGAGCACCCAATAATGCCGCCACCAATTACAACAACGCGGGCACTAGATGGTAAATTTGAATTAAATTCTGTCATTATACCCTCAGGTTTGAATGAAATTATTCCATGCAGAATGATACCTGGAAAGTGTTTTTTGAGTGTAGGTCGAAAAATCATGATCTAGATCTGAAAAGATTTCAGACACCATAGACCAAAGTGTTTCACGAAGCGCAGCCGAAGTTTTCATAGCCTGATAGCTTTTCCAAACCTTGGAGGTTATTTCTTCTTCAAAATAAAGTTCTAATAAAGTCATTTCTTGAGATTCTGAAAAGTCGCAATTTGTGGCAAGCCCCCCTAAATCAAAAAGGGGAGAATTAAACCCTGCATAATCCCAGTCGATTAACCATATTCTGTTCCCATCATGTAAAAAGTTGCCTGGTAACAAGTCATTATGGCCAAAAACCAAATCAATTTTTCCAACGGCTTTTTCTAATTGTGAAGCTTGTGCCAAAAGTTCACTAAAAAGGCTTGCATGAATACTTTGAGCATTTTCCAGCGTTGACACATAGTTTCTAATAACGTGAAATACCCAAAAAACCAATGCAGGGCCGCGTAAGTGTTTTGGCATATTCATGTGCGCATTTTTAATCAGAAAAACCCCTTCTCTTAAAATTATGGGGTCATGAAAGTCGCAAGCGGCAAGAGTGCGCGATGGCACATATTCTATCACTAATAGGCCCGTCTCATGATAAATTACCGCGGGTGAAATTTGTGCGGCGTGTGCTGCTTGGCTCGCAGAAAGTTCATTAAAGCGTTTTATGTGATGAACTAAAATATCGTCGCCAATACGCACTACTGTTTTTTTTTCTTCATCACTTACAAGAAAGTTAAAGTTAGTTATGCCACCAGTTAGAGCACTTACCTCAATCTGGCCTTTCCATATTGGTAGTTTTTTAAGTCGGTCGATAACGTTTTGCATGGCAAAATCCAGAATAATAAACCCCCTTATTTAGGGTATTTACTGTGATTATCGGCAATTTTGGTTCTTTTTTGGTAAAGGTCAGCCCGACGGCCTAAGTCTTTTAGGGTTGTAGATGTAGATCAT
>CALGEE010000039.1 GCA_937881525.1 uncultured Sphingomonadales bacterium
CAGCCTTCGGCAATATCGATCGATGTGCGCACCCAACCAACGTATCCGGTCAGCTTATCATTTGTTTCGACAATAAGATGAGTCCCATCGTTGATCTGGTGCATAAGGGAAGAAACAGACGGGCCAAATTCAAATTTCGAAAACGGCTCTATGCGTGAGAGGTAGCGCACTACTATTCCCAGTGAATAAGGATTCCGTGCCAGCTGGGTAATGCGAGATTCTGTTGTTGCACCTTTACTCATGTCCTCATCCATCATCTGTCTTTATGTCTCTCTCACCTTACGTTTCATGCTCAATTATATTGAGTTTAATTGTTACAGCTGTTCAAGCAGAATATTCTGTTAATGATTTGAGGGGTGAGTGCGGTGTTTGTCAAACAAGTTGTCCGCCGATTTCATGCGGCGTCTCTGATTTCAGGGGCGCTGATTTCGTTTTCTGGGTTCAACCAGACGGGTCCTGCGGGTTGCCAGTTTCGGGTTTTTCCTGACCAGCGTTGCGGATTTTGGGCGCGAGCAGTTGCATAGAGATTGGCACGACTTGTCAGCGTCGCACGATCATGACCTGCGTGGCGCGCATTCGGCGTGACGAAGCGGATGGCGCTGTGCAGGTGTTCACTATTGTACCAACCAGCGAAGGTTTGGACCCAGGCTTGAGCATCCGCCTTGGTGGCAAAGCCCTTGGTCGGCCATTCCGGACGGTATTTGCATGTTCGGAACAACGCCTCTGAGAAGGGGTTGTCGTTGCTGACACGTGGGCGGCTGTAGGAGGCCGTGATCCCCAGTTTTTCCATCGTCACCTTCATCGTGGCGCCCTTCATTCATTGCCCGGCAGTGCATGCTCTTGCATGCACGAGAGGGGGGCTACCGTTGTCAGCGTGCAGAACCAAAGGGCTAAGATGACAGCCCTCTGCCAGCACGGCTTGCCGGATCAGAATGGCAGCCATATCCGCACTTTCACGCTCATGGACCTCCCAACCAACAATTTTGCGGCTGAAGATGTCCACGATCAAATACAGATAAAAGAACATGCCTGCGACAGGCCCCGGCATCCAGGTAATGTCCCAAGTCCAGACCTCACAGGACGCACTGGCCTGATAGCTTGTGGGCGGCTCACGCTTGACTGGGGACTTGGCTCGACCCCGGTGATGCTGCAATCCATTGGCGCGCAGAATGCGGTAGAAACTCGATTCCGAGGCCAGATATCGCCCCTGATCGGCTAGCTTTGGCACAATCTGACTTGGGGGAAGGCTAGAGAACTCCTTTGAATTACAGACATCTAGAACAGCCGCGCGTTCTGCTGCGCTAAGCGCGTTTGCCGGCTCCGGGCGTGGCACAACGGGGCGCTGATCAGGGCGAACCTCGCCGTCTTTTGTCCAGCGCCGCAGAGTGCGTTCGCTGATTTCTAACTCGGAACAGGCTTTGGCGCGCCGCGCTCCTGCGGTGACGGCCTCGTTGATCAGAGCAATTGCGGTTTGGCGATCTGGGGTGCTGATCATGCGTCCTCTCCGTCCCCCCAGATCGCTGAGGCCTTTTTTCGCAGAACAAGCAGTGCTGCAGTTTCGGCCAGTGCGCGATCCTTGCGAGCAAGCTCGCGTTCCAAATCTTTCACCCGTTTCTTGTCTTCCTTGGTAGCACGCCCAAGACGTGCTGCACTCGTGCGGTCCCAGTCGTTGGCCTGCTCGCAAGCAACTCGCCACATGGCAATCTGCGCCGGGTAAAGGCCGCGTTTGCGGCAGTATTCGGCTAGGTCAGCCTCGTTCAGCGCAGCAGTTTCCAACACCGCCGCGAACTTGTCACGTGAAGACCAGCCCTCAGGGCTCGCATCAGCGTCAGGCAAGAGCTGGCCCTTACCACGTGCGTCCGCACGCCATTTGTGCAGCGTCGCCTCGGAAATCCCTTCCTCCTGCGACAGCTGCCGAATGGCCACGTTGTTCGGCGGTAGCATCCGCTTCAGCACAGCCGATCTTCGATCCAGTGAATATCCCATGTCATTGTCCTAATCCGCCCACCTGAAAATTAGAGAAAAATAGAGCAGCGGACAACTTCCCTGACACAG
>CALGEE010000040.1 GCA_937881525.1 uncultured Sphingomonadales bacterium
CGCACATGGTCATGAAATTTGCGGCTAAGCGCGCTGAGTCCCGTTCCACTATAGGCCGCGACAATTTCCGGGCTCGCGTAACTCTCGCCCGGCGCAAGCCGCACTTCGCCGGGCAACAACAAAGCGCCAAGGCTGGTCAACACCCGCCCGTCAGTGAGCGAATCCACACGCAGACGGTGGTTGCCGCTAAAGGCCAAATGAAATCCATAGGCCTCGCCCGCGCTTTCATGGGTATTGGCGGCCGCCAGCCAGATAGCGGGGTAGCTGAAATGCGATGTCCGTCCGCTGCGGTTCTCACGCAGATAGGTTGCTGCATTGCGCTGCTCCCGTTCCTGCGTAAACTCCTGCGTCCACCGTCCGGTAAAACCGATGATATCGGTCATCATGTCCGGTACGGGCAAGCACGCGGTCATCATGTCATTCAGATCCAGCGGCGTTGCTCCATAATTGGTCAATGTTGACCGGATACGCAGCACGCCACTGTTGCCATCAAAATCAATCTCATATTCCAAACCAAGTCGTGTGCGTTCATCACGGCAAATGATTTTCGTGCCCTGGTCGCGCGGTTCAACCTTAGCGACGGCAAATACACTGCCCCAATCCTTGCCTTCTCGATGCGCGGCAAAGCCATGAAACATCGGATGGCCAAGACCCGGTTCCATCGCCAAGGACAAAGGCAAGGATATATCCGCCACCCCGTGCATCCCCTGCCGTTCGGATAGCCCTTCCAACGCGGGAGCATCGACGCCCAAGGGTAAGGCCGCACCCCAATATAGAACCGACAATGGCGCAGCCTTGGCGCAAGCCAAAATCAAGCTGCTATCTGGCGCATCAAAACGGATATGGCGCAAAATATTCTCTCCCCCGGGCGCAATTGCGACAATCGCGCGCATCAGACGCGTTGCCTTTTCAAGCACATGCTCTAGTTTCGCAACCAACAAAAGCGCAGAGCCATCTGACGCGTCAAGCAATGGGGGGATTACTATGTTTCAAGCCAGTCAATCGGCTGTCCAATTTGGCATCTTTGTGGGCCTCATGGTCCTCATTGCTGTGTTCACTTGGGCCAAGGTGCGTGGAAAAAATCACGCGAGCGGCGACCAGAGCAAAACCGACAAAGACATATTTCTAGCAGGCGGCGGGCTAAACTGGTTCTTCGTGGCCGGCGCCATTACCCTCACCAATCTTTCCACCGATCAATTGGTGGGCATGAACGGCAATCAAATGCTGTTGCTCGCATGGTGGGAACTGGCGGGATTTGTAGGGTTGCTAATCTTGGCCTTTGTCTTTGTGCCCATTTACTATCGCAACAATTGCACGACGGTCACCGAATTGCTGGAAAAAAGATATAATGGCGGCAGCATTCGCACCGTCATTTCGGCGCTGTTCCTCATCGGCAATGTGTTCATCTATCTGCCCGCTGTGATCTATAGCGGGTCGCTATTCATGCAGTCATTATTTGGTACGGAGTTGCCCGTCATCGTCATCGCTACGCTCTTTGCAGTCGCTGGCGCGGCCTATGCGATATTGGGCGGGCTGCGCGCCGTTGCAGTGCTCGACACCTATAGCGGCGTTGGCATATTAGGACTGGCGCTGGCGGTGGTTATCTTAGCCTTAGCAGCGGTTAACTTCGACCTGTTTACCGGCGTTCCGGCCGAACGTGTATCGATGATCGGCGCATTGGATTCACCCATCCCGTTCCATACATTGTTTACAGGGATGCTATTCATTCAGATATTCTATTGGTCCACCAATCAGAATATCACACAAAAGGCATTGGCCGCGCCAACGGTGCGTGAGGCGCAAAAAGGGGTCATGGCGGCCGCGCTTGTTCGCGTGCTTATCATCCCGCCAATCGTCGTCATTCCGGGCGTTGTCGCCTATAAAATGTTCGGCGATGTGGGCGACCGGGCCTATGGCATGGTGGTCGCTGAAGTATTGCCAAGTTGGACCAGCGGCATGTTCGCCGCGATGATTGCAGCAGCTGTGCTTACAACTTTTTCGGCGGTCCTGAACGCGACTATCACGCTCTACACTGTCGATTTCCATCGCAAATTCATCAATGAAAAGACGAGCGCAATTACACTCAACCGCGCAGTGGGTATTGGGGCAAGCATCGTCGCCATTTCCTTGGTCCCGCTGTATGCGGGCGCGAGCAGCATCATCAATTTGCTACAGGAACTGAACGGCCTGTCGTCCATGCCGATCTTGTCAGCCTTTATCGCGGGGCTGCTGTTCCGGAATGTGGATGCCCGGGCGGCGATTTTCGGTTTGGTCTATGGCGTTGGTATCTATGCGCTGCATAATTTTGTGCTCTACCGTCCCGACACGCTGTATGTGGGCGAAACATTTTATCAGCATTTAGGGATGCCATGGCTGCATTATATTGACGTGATGGTCTTTGTGCTGGTTAGTTCGGTGCTCATGGCGTTGGCGGTCAATCGTTTGGTTTTCGGCAACCGTGCCATATTCATATTTTCAAGAGAGGGACGCGCACAGCGCGCGGCAGAAGCATGAGCGAATATATATTGGTCATTGACGAAGGCACGACATCAACGCGCGCTGTATTATTTGCCGCGGACGGGACCGCCTTCGACAGTTGCCAACGCCCGCTCACGCAACATTATCCGCAACCTGGCCTTGTCGAGCATGATGCCGAGGAAATCTGGAACCTGACGCTTTCCTGTGCGCAAGCGATGGTAACCAAGGCAGGCGGCGCAGACCGGATCGCGAGCATTGGCATAACCAACCAGCGCGAGACCGTTGTGTTCTGGGACAAACGCACTGGCAAGCCACTTGCCCCTGCGATTGTGTGGCAAGACCGCCGGACAGCCGATATGTGCGCCGCGATGAAAGCGCAAGGCGAAGAGCCAGTGGTTCAAGCGAAAACCGGCTTGTTGCTTGACCCCTATTTCTCGGGTTCAAAAATTGGCTGGGCGTTGGAAAATTGGCCGCAATTGAAGGACGCAGGCGCACATTTGGCGGTGGGTACGGTCGAAAGCTATCTTGTCTACAGGCTCACCGGCGGAAGCCATATCAGCGACGCTAGCAACGCCGCGCGCACCGCGCTCATGGCGATTGGCAGCGGCGGATGGGACGACGGGTTGATGGACCTGTTCGGTGTACCACGTGACATCTTGCCAGAAATTACGAACTGCGCAGGTGACCTTGGCACGACATTGCCGGAGCATTTCGGCGGCGCAATCCGCATATCGGGTATGGCGGGGGATCAGCAGGCCGCTGCCATTGGGCAAGGTTGCTTTGCCGTCGGGCAAACTAAGGCGACCTTTGGCACGGGCGCATTTGTGCTCACGCAAACTGGCACGACGTTGCGCCAGTCACGCCACCGTTTGCTTTCAACAATTTTGTACCAATTGAATGGCGAGCGTCATTATGCGTTGGAAGGATCGGTATTTGTCGCAGGTAGCCTTGTGCAATGGCTGCGCGATGATCTGGGGTTGATATCGCATGCCGCCGAAACCGAGCCACTGGCGCGCAGCGTGCCGGACAATGGAGGTGTATACCTCGTACCCGCGCTTTCGGGGCTTGGCGCGCCACATTGGCGTCCCGATGCCCGCGCTACGATCAGCGGGCTGAGCTTTGCCGCAACAAAGGCGCATGTCGCCCGCGCCGCATTGGAGGCGATGGCGCACCAGACCTATGACCTAAAAACTGCCTTTGCCGCCGATGGCGCAGACTGGGCCGAATTGCGCATTGATGGCGGAATGGTGGCGAATGACTGGATGGCGCAGGATCTGGCGGACATGCTCACAATCGACGTGGAAAGACCCGCCTTTGTCGAAACAACGGCACTTGGGGCAGCGATGCTGGCGGCCGTGGGTTGCGGACTATTTCCCACGTTGGAGGATGCGGCCAGCATGCGCGGTGGGGTAACGCGTTTTGTGCCGATGCTTGGTGCAGAGGCACGCGACGTCCGCTTGGCTGGCTGGTCAAACGCACTTGCCCGCGTTCTGCAATGATGCGCTGCCGAAAACAGCCTTATTGTAACGCCGGTGTCTGACTTGTTTTGGCGCGCATTAATCCGTAACGCCTCCGATTAATGAATAATGCTCTTGCTCTGGCTTATGCCCAACGACTGATCGCTTGCGAAAGCGTCACGCCCGCCAGTGGCGGGGTGTTTGACGCGCTAGAAGATATGCTTGTCCCGCTGGGCTTTACCGTTGAACGTTTTATGTCGGGTGAAGACGACGATAACCCCGCCCATGGCGCGCCGGTGGAGAATCTCTTTGCCATTCGTACGGCAAGCGGGGGCCACTTTGCGTTCGCTGGTCACGTCGATGTCGTGCCGCCCGGAAATGGCTGGACCGGCGACCCCTTTGTGCCAGAGATCAAAGGCGATTTGCTCCACGGACGCGGCGCCGTTGATATGAAGGGCAGCATCGCCGCCTTTGTTGCCGCGCTGCATGACATTCCCAAGGATGCAGGCACAATCAGCCTGATTATCACCGGCGACGAAGAGGGGCCCGCCATCCACGGCACACGGGCATTGATTACCCATATGCAAAAACGGGGCAGCATCCCTGATTATTGCCTCGTCGGCGAACCCACCAGCGTCAACCGCTTGGGTGACATAATAAAAATCGGCCGTCGCGGTTCGGTCAACATGTGGATTTCGGTCGCGGGCACGCAAGGCCATGTCGCGTATCCGCATCTGGCGGACAACCCAATTCCAAGGCTTATCGCGATTCTGGCCGAGATTGAAGCGATCACGCTCGATGACGGCACCGACTGGTTTCAGGCGAGCAATATTGAAATTACGGACCTGAACGTCGGCAACAAGGCGACCAATGTCATTCCGGCAAAGGCCGAAGCGCGATTATCGATCCGGTTCAATGATTTGCAAAACGGCGATGCGCTTGTTTTAAGGCTCCGTGAGCTTGTAGAGCGCCATGGCGGCACTTTGACAGCCATGATCTCCGGAGAGGCCTTCCTGACACCTCCTGGGGCGCTTTCGGCTGCTATATCGGATGCGGTTGAGGCTGTGGTCGGTATCGCACCAGAAGCATCAACCACTGGCGGCACTTCGGACGCCCGTTTCCTGACCAAAATTTGCCCTGTGGTCGAGTTTGGCCTGTGCAATGCAACGATGCATAAGCTGGATGAAGCGGTCGCAATTGCGGACCTATCGGCGCTCACGGAAATCTATCGGCGCGTTGCGCTCAAAATGCTGGCGGCTTAGGCTTAGCTTTTCAACATAATGTAAAGCGCTCCAGCGCCGCCATGGCGCGGATGGGCGTTGCGCACCGCCGAAATATGCCGGGCATGCCGCGATGCGGCAAGCCAATCGCGCACAACCGCCGCAATCGCGCCTCGGCCCTCGCCACTTGCCCGGTCATGCGCGCGGGGTTTGCCTGTAACGAGCAATATCACTTTCATCCGCTGCGCAATTGCCTGCTCCAACGCGCCATCGAGACGGTTATACGCCAGCGACAGCGAGGCATCGTGTAAATCGATACTGACATCGGGAAGGATGCTGCCCCGCGCGATCCGTTTGTCCCAATGCCCGTCGAGATTATGCGGCACAGGTGCAATCTTGCTTTGCACGGGCGCTTGCTTCGGCTTTGTGTCGGCAGGGACTGGCTTTGGCTTGGCGTTCAAAAACTTCGCCAGCACGGCCTTGTCCGCCGCCGGGGTCGCGACAAGCACAGGCTTTGGTTTGCCGCCATGCAAGGGCTTTACGGTCGCAATGACCCTGCCCCAAAGCGACTTTTCGGTACTGTCGAGAGGCCGCGCCATGCCAGCTTTACAGACCTAACCGCGCAACCGCAGCCTTAGGCAGAAAAACAAGTGCCGCACCCCGCGCCGCCATGCCGCCCGCAATCACCCGCGCGCGGTCGCCAGCCCCCCAGAAGGTATCGATGCGGTTCGGGCCCTTAATGGCACCGCCCGTATCCTGCGCAATCCAAATGCCATTGGGCTCCGCACGGTCCAACGACAGCCATACCGGCGCGCCGAGCGGGATGAATTTCACATCCACGGCAATGCTCGCTTCACCCACCACAGGATAGCCCATCGCGCCCAAAGGCCTCGCGCCCGTCAGTTCACGGAAGAAAATATAGCTTTTATTTTCCTGCATGATCTTGCGCCCCTCTTCAGGGTTGGCATGCAAAAAGGCGACAATACCCTGCATAGAGGCGTCAGTAATAAGCCCGCGATCCCGCATCAGCTTACCAATTCCGGTATAGCCACGCCCATTTTGGCTGTCATAGCCAATGCGCATCACATTGCCGTCGGGCAGTTTCAGCCGACCCGATCCCTGAATTTGCAGAAAGAAAAACTCCACAACATCGGACGCATAAGCGATTTCTAGCCCGCGCCCGGCCAAGGAGCCACCCTCAATCGCCGCCCGATCGTCATATTGCACAAATTTGGTACCGCTGACCTTGCCGCGGATATTGCGCCCCTTCATCTCATCGGAAAACTGCCCAAGGTCAACATCGATCAGGTCCGACGGCCGTTTATAGACGGGTACATCGCAACCCGCTTGCCGCATACGGCAACCGGCAATTTCCGGTTCAAAATAGCCCGTGGCAAAAGCCCTGCCAGTGCCGACCTGCACTGCATCCATATGTTCTGCAAAAAAGGAAATGGCGTCGCCCGTCCAGGTTTTGGCGGCGTTGCAAGCCGCCACCCAGTCGCTGCCTTCGGTCAGGCCGCTAGCGTCGCTTCGGCGGACAAGGCCGGGGCAACTTGTTCTAAAACTGTCTAGGGCAAGCGCCGTTTTGCGCGTATCCACCTGCAACGTGGTAATTTGCGGACCGCGCACCACGCCAAGCCCAGCAGCGGTTGTAACGTCACGCGCCGGTACAGGCGTTGCCGCTATATCCGCAACTGGCGGGGAGGCGACCTTTGCCTCCGACGAGCTTGCAGGGCTACCATGCGAAGTCACCCCGCTTGCACAAGCGGAGAGTGTGAAGGCCGATAGACCGAGAAGGAAAAGGGCGCGTTTCATCGCCCAGGTGAATCAGACCGAGTCGGTTTCGTCAAGCTTCCAGTTGCGGCCGTCCGATTTCACGTCGCGCATGAAGGTCCAGATATCATGCGTTTCGACCGCATCGGTCATCGATCCGCCAATGATATTTCCATCGGCATCCTTGACCATCGCGGCAATGTCGGCGTCAAAGCGCACCGAGATGCGGGCCATGGGGTGATCGTAACTTGCGCCGACAACGCGTACTTCTTCAATACGCACCAAGCGGTTTTCGAGGGTCTCTCCGCGCGCAGCACGGCCATCAATCGCTTCGGCAAAGCTTGCATAGACGTCATCATCGCAGAGGAAGCGCAACGCTTCCTTGTCACCCTTCCAATAAGCCTCAAGCACTATTTTATAAGCGGTTTTTGAACCCTCTACGAACGCGCCAAGTTCAAAACCACGATCCGCATTGCCAATGGCTTTAACACCGCTTTGCGCCGCCATATCGACATTTGAAAGGTCATTAGCGGGTAAAGCTGAAGCAGCGTCACCGCCAGCCGCAGGCTGCCGCAATAATGCCGCGGTATTCGCCTCTAAAGGACGATGCGCAACAGGTTCCTGCTCATGACCCGTGCGTTTTCCAAGGACCGAATATAGGCGAAGGCCCAGGAAAGCTGCAACAAGAGCAAGCAATACAATCGTAAACGTCACAACGCCTCCATCCGGCAAGAATCTATCTGCGACCTCTGTACGAAATTTTTCGTTAAGCCGACCCAAAAACATATAGGAATTAAAGATACGCGTTTCAAAGGGCCTTGCCCAAAGAAAATTGCACCTTACCACAATCGCAAGTATCATTGCCCTTTAACGGTTCGCCTGCTAGGCGCAACGGCCATAAAGGGTCGTATCATAGCGGCTGTGGCAAACAACAAGAAAGCACGAAACATCATGGCCGACGAAACAGGCACCATCGTTTCCGAAAAGGTAAAAGCCAATGGCGAAGATACTTTGCCCGCCGTCGGTATGTTGAACCAATATATCAAGGACTTGTCGGTTGAAAATCCGAACGCCCCGCACAGCTTCAACTGGGAAGGCGCGCCGCAAATTGATGTGCAGGTCAATATCCAAGCCAACGCCATTACCGACGAAGTGCATGAAGTCGCCTTACGGCTTGCTATCAAGGCAGAGACCGACAATGGCGTCCAATTCTCCGTTGAGCTGGATTATGGCACCTTGTTTGGCCTGCGTCATGTATCCGAAGAGCAAGCCCATCCGTTCTTATTCGGTGAAGCCCCACGCTTGATGTTCCCCTTTGCGCGCCGAATCGTTGCGGACGCTGTGCGCGATGCCGGCTATCCGCCACTGGTGCTTGAACCTATCGACTTCAATGCGCTCTATATTCAGCAGCTTTCGCAGGCGCAGCAAATGGCAGAGACGCAGCCTGCCGGCGAAGCCTGAAGCCGACGGCACCAGGTGAACAGATGAGCCTGGTTCGAAACAGCATCACCATCGGGGGGCTGACTTTGGTCAGCCGCGTCTTGGGCCTAGTGCGCGACATGTTGATGGCGCGCTTCGTGGGTGCTGGTCTTGCGTCCGATGCCTTCCTGATCGCGTGGCGTTTGCCGAATCTGTTCCGGGCACTTTTTGCCGAAGGCGCGTTTGCGGCGGTCTTCGTGCCGTTGTTTAACAAGAAAATGACGGAGGCCGAGCGCGAGAAAGCTGATCAAGGCCTGATCGCCGCGCGCCATTTTGCCAGCCAAGTGCTGTCCGTGCTATTCCCGTTTCTCGTGCTGTTTACGGCCCTCATGATGT
>CALGEE010000041.1 GCA_937881525.1 uncultured Sphingomonadales bacterium
CAACCTGCCCCGGTTTGATCCATGAATTCCTGCGGCCTCCCTTTCACGCTTCCTCAACCCCTATCCAAATGCTGAACTGCCCACTTTGATCCGTGATCCTGCGCTTGACGAGCGCCGCAGTTTCCGCAGCATCAGAGTTCAAGTTTGAGGCTTTAAAGCTGGCGACGGAACAGGGCGGTCAAAATATAAAGTAGCACAGGCCTTACCCCACCTCCGGCCACCCCACACCCAACACTAGCACGCCCTTCAGCTCGTCCCACGCCAACCGCGGGGCCCATGCATCTGACTGCGGCAAATCCCGTAGCGCTTGACGATAGGCGGCGAATTCGGGCGGCATGGCCACGTCTGTCAGCGCATAAAAATCGGTGGCGGCAAGGCGTTGATTGCGCTCGATGCGGGCATAAAGCTCTGGATCAAGACCAGCAATGTTCGGAAAGAGCCCCCTTTTTCAGCCGTTTTCTAAATGTCAGCAGCTTACCACCCCATGGCTCGGCTAATTATGCGGGCAGTCTTGAGAACATCCTGCTCGACGTGTTCGGGCACGGTGTCTGTTTGCTTCGTCGCGCTGATCGCTGCGATGATGGTGCCTGACATCAATACCCTTCAGTTTCTGGCAGTTAGTTGATACCCTGGGGCAGCGACAGCCTGCACGGTCGTAATCGGAGTTTGCCCAATCCATGTTGTCCGCTCGATAACAAACAAGGAGCTGCCGTCCAAGGTAGCCAAATACTTCGCGTTTTCACCTTGAGCATTCATTGCGGAAAACCTGACTTCAATGCGGCTGTAAGGCTTGTGATGCACGAGCCATTCGTTGGCGCTTTCGCGGGTCAGATCGACGCTAAGGATCTCGGGGCAAGAAGTAATGTCGATCCAGCGGTCTTCGAAGATGTACGGCCGATTGTCGGCAAGATGCAGGGCCTTCACATGCAGCATTTGCAAAGGCTGTTGGATCCCGAACCTTGCCATGATCGTGATAGGCGCTGCATTCTTTGCGCAACTGATCAGCTGGTAATTGTACTTGGCACCGCGCTGTTCCACCTCGCGCCGTGTGATCGGAATGTCAAAGGTAGCACGGGTGACCGGGTCGGTCCGGACATGGGTGCCGCCCTTGCGCTTGCGTTCCACAAGCCCGGCAAGGGCCAGGTCCTGCATCGCACGATGCACCGTGGTGCGGGCGCAGGCGAACTCTGCCGCGAAATCCTCGTCGCGGGGCAGCTTGTCGCCCGGCGCATAGGCCCGGCTCAGGATGCGCGCACGAATCTCGTCGCGGACATCCATCCAGGAAAGGCGCGCATCCACGTTCAAATATTGGTCTCCAGCCGGGTGATCGTCTGCTTGTAGCTTTCGATTATCGCCTCCCGACGGAAATGGCGACCCTCTCGCACAACATGCCGTCCGGCACTCCAGACGTCCCGTATGCAGCCCTTTCCGCCGCCACCGAAGATGAGGCTGTCAATCGCGGAATCGCCTTGTCTGTTGCAAAGCCACTCGTTGTTATCGTCCAGCCCGACAAGATCCGCAAGCGCCCCAACTGCGATCTGACCACTGTCGCGGCCACCAGCCTGCGCGCCGCCCGTCGCGGCGGCATCATACAACACGCGGCCGGTGGAGCGGTCGGGCGTGGCCAAGGCAGCCCTCGAGAGGTCCCGTAGGCGCTGGGAATATTCCAGCGTCTTCATCTCGTCGAACAGCGAGATGTGAATGTTGGAATCCGATCCGAACCCGATCGCCCCCCCCGCGCCCAGGTAGGTCGTGCCGTTGAAGATCCCGTCGCCCAGGCTCGATTCCGTGATCGGACACAGCCCTGCAACGGCACCCGTCCGCGCTAGCGCGATTGTCTCGGCCTCACTCATCTGCGTGCAATGGATCAGACACCACCGCGCATCGACCGGATGATTGGCCAGCAGCCATTCGGTCGGGCGTGCGCCCAGATGGGCCAGAACCTCGTCGACCTCGCCCACTTGTTCGGCAAGATGCATATGGATTGGGCCAGACTTTGCTTGCGTCAGGATCGCGTTCAAGCCCGCAGGATCGACTGCGCGCAGCGAATGAGGCGCCATCCCAATCGCGTGATCCGCAGGTCCGCAAGCAATGGCGGCCGCCGCGTCGGCATACAAGCGCAGGAACCGATCGGGGTCGTTGCCGAACCGCCGTTGCCCGCCGTTCAGCGGCCGCAGGTCGCAGCCGCCGTATTGGTAGTGCACTGGCAGCAGGGTCAGGCCGATCCCGGCCTGTTGGGACGCCGCGACGATCCTTTCAGACATCTCGGCCAGCGCACCATAGGGCACGCCGCCCACGTCATGATGCAGGTAATGGAATTCGGCCACCGCACCGTAGCCTGCCTCCAGCATCTCCATGAAGACGAGCCCGGCTATGGCTTCGACATCCTCCGGGGTCAGCTGGTCGAGAAACTTATACATCAGCCGCCGCCAGCTCCAGAAACTGTCGCGCGGGTCTGGGCCCTTTGCTTCGGTCAGGCCCGCCATGGCGCGCTGAAAGGCATGGCTGTGTAGATTGAGCGGTGCCGGAAGCAGCAGCGCAGACCGGTGGGTCGCTGCGCGCGAAATCGGGCCGACCTGATGGATTCGACCATTATCGCCGATCGTCACCTCCAGATCCGACCGCCAGCCATCCGACGTAAGCACTTGACTTGCCTGAATTACTTGCACAGCAAAAACTCCATTGACTTTTTTATGTAGCGACATATTAATTTTAAATAGGACATATTTCAAGGGCAACCAATGGCGCAGCGTTATGTCATTGCCGGGGCAAAGGCCGTCACCCTCGTAGATGGGGCAGCCACCTGTGGCCTCGTCGAAGACGCCGCCATCGTGGTGGACGGCAACACCATCGCTTGGGTCGGCCCTGCCGCCGATCTGCCGCCCGCGCATGCCGCACTTGCGCGCCACGACTACAGGGGCCGCGTTGTCACGCCTGCGCTGATCGACTGCCATACGCACATCGTCCACGGCGGCAACCGCGCGCGCGAATTCGAGATGCGCCTCAACGGGTTCAGTTACGAAGACATCGCCCGCGCCGGGGGCGGCATCGTCTCGACCGTGGCAGCGACGCACGGCGCGACCGAGGAAGACCTGCTGTCGAGCGCCCTGCCTCGGATCGAGGCGCTGATCGCCCAAGGCGTCGGCACTGTGGAGATCAAATCAGGCTATGGCCTCGATATCGAGACCGAATTGAAGATGCTGCGCGTCGCCCGTGCCCTTGGTCAAGCACGCCCAATCACCGTCGTGACCAGTTTCCTCGGCGCCCATGCCTTGCCTGCCGGGGCAGATGCCGACAGCTATATCGACGATGTCTGCCTGCCCACGCTCGAGGCAGCCCATGCCAAAGGGCTGGTCGATGCGGTGGACGGGTTCTGCGAGGGGATCGCCTTCGACACCGCGCAGATCGCCCGCGTCTTCGACAGGGCTTGCGCCTTGGGGCTGCCAGTGAAACTGCACGCCGAACAGCTCAGCCACAGCGGCGGAACCGCGCTAGCCGCCCGCTACGGTGCCCTATCTGCGGACCATGTGGAATACGCCACAACCAACGATGCCGCAGCCCTGGCCTTAGCGGGGACCGTTGCGGTGCTGCTTCCCGGCGCATTCTACACGATCCACGAAACGCAGGCACCGCCGATCCAGGCCTTTCGAGACCATGGCGTGGCGATGGCCGTGGGGACCGACTGGAACCCCGGATCTTCGCCGCTGGGGTCCTTGTTGTTGGCGATGAACATGGCTTGCACGCTGTTCCGCCTGACCCCAGCCGAGGCACTGGCCGGCACCACTCGCAACGCTGCCCGCGCCCTCGGCCTGGCCGATCGCGGCGTGATCGCGGCAGGGATGCGCGCCGATCTTGCGATCTGGGACATTGGCGATCCTGCAGAGCTATCCTATGGCATCGGCATCAACCCCCTGCATGCCCGAATTTTCGGAGGAGTCGAGTGACCCTTATTCTGACACCGGGCAAGACCCCTCTTGCCCAGCTTGATGCTTTCTGGCGCTCCGATGCACCGGCCCGGCTGGACCCTCTCTCCCGCCCGGCCGTCGAAGCTTCGGCGGTAGTCATTCACAAGGCGGCGCGGGGCGACACGCCGGTCTACGGCGTGAACACCGGCTTCGGCAAACTGGCCTCTGTCCGCATCGCGCCCCAAGATACTGAGACGCTCCAGCGGAACCTAATCCTGTCGCATTGCTGCGGCGTCGGCGACGCACTGGAACCGGCCACCATACGGCTCATGATGGCACTTAAACTTCTGTCGTTGGGGCGCGGCGCGTCAGGCGTGCGGTGGGAGATCTGTGCGCTGATCGAGGCGCTTCTGGAACGCGGCGTTCTGCCTGTCATCCCGGTGCAAGGATCGGTCGGCGCCTCGGGCGACCTTGCCCCGCTAGCCCATATGGCCGCGGTAATGATTGGCGAGGGCGAGGCGAGCTATCAGGGCGTGATCATGCAAGGGGGTGAGGCCCTTACGAAGGCCGGCATCGACCCCGTCGTGCTTGGCCCCAAGGAAGGTCTCGCACTGATCAATGGCACGCAATTCTCCACAGCCTGCGCCCTTGTCGGTCTCTTCGAGGCATGGCGCGCGGCGCGGGCGGCAATCGTCACCTCGGCCCTCTCCACCGACGCGATCATGGGATCGACCGCGCCGCTCAATCCGGCGATCCACGCCCTGCGCGGGCATCACGGCCAGATCGACGTGGCTGCGGCCATGTCTTGGCTGCTCGAAGGCAGTGCAATCCGGGAAAGCCACCGCGACGGCGATATGAGGGTGCAGGATCCCTATTGCATCCGCTGCCAGCCGCAAGTCACGGGCGCGGCCATCGACCTTTTGCGCTTTGCCGGTCGCACGCTCGAGATCGAGGCCAACGCGGTGACAGATAACCCGCTGGTGATCGCCGCGACGGGCGAGATCCTGTCCGGTGGGAATTTCCACGCGGAACCCGTGGCATTCGCCGCCGACCAGATCGCGCTTGCCGTGGCGGAGATAGGAGCTATCGCGCAGCGCCGCGTGGCGCTGATGGTCGATCCGACCCTGTCTTTCGACCTGCCGCCCTTCCTGGCACCCGAACCCGGCCTGAACTCCGGTTTGATGATCGCCGAGGTCACGACCGCAGCCCTCATGAGCGAGAACAAGCACCTCGCCAACCCCTGCTCCACCGACAGCACGCCGACCTCCGCCAACCAAGAGGATCATGTCAGCATGGCCGCCCATGGTGCACGACGGCTAGCGCGGATGACGGCAAACCTGAATGCCATCCTCGGGATCGAGGCGATCTGCGCGGCGCAGGGCATCGAACAGCGCGCGCCCCTCACGACCGCTCCGCCATTGCAGCGGGTCATCACCCGCCTTCGCCAGTCTGTTCCAAGCCTGCAGCAAGATCGCTACCTCGCGCCCGATCTAAGGGCAGCTGCAGCCTGCGTTGCCGATGACAGCCTCACCACCGCTGCCGGTTTGGAGTTCAACCCATGAGCCCAATAGAAATCGTTCGCGGCGACAGCCCGCTTGTACTGGGCCTGCCCCATACAGGAACGGAAATCCCCAAAGATTGCTTGGCGCGCCTGAATGACACCGGACGCGCTCTTGCCGATACCGATTGGCATATCGACCAGCTCTATGAAGGGTTGGTGGACGGCGTGACCAGCGTCCGCATGCCAATCCATCGCTATGTTATTGACGTCAACCGTGATCCCGACGGCGCCAGCCTCTATCCCGGGCAGAACACCACCGGGCTCTGTCCACTCACCGATTTCGACGGAAATCCCATCTACTTGGACGGGCAGGAACCCGACGCCAGCGAGGTGGCCCGACGGCGCACGGCCTACCATTTGACCTACCACGCCGCGCTGCAGGCCGAACTGAACCGGATAAGGGCGATCCACGGCTTTGCGGTGCTTTATGATTGCCATTCGATCCGCGCGCATATCCCTTTCCTCTTCGACGGCGCCCTGCCCGACTTCAACATCGGCACCAACGAAGGCAGCACCTGCGACCCAGCGATGGAGGCCGCAGTGCATGGCATCTGCCAATCGGCAGATCGGTATTCATCCGTATTAAACGGTCGCTTCAAGGGCGGCTGGACGACGCGTCACTACGGCCGCCCCGGCGAAGGGCTCCACGCCATCCAGATGGAACTGGCGCAATCCACCTACATGATCGAACGCGCGCCCTGGACCTATGTCCCAGAGATCGCCGATCGCACCCGCGTGCATCTCAAATCCATTCTAAAAACACTGTCCGACTGGAGTCCCAAATGAGCGACCCGCGCAAGAACACTCGCGATGTCTTTCCGCCGACTGGCACGAAACTGAATGCCAAGAGCTGGCTGACAGAAGCGCCGCTCAGGATGCTGATGAACAATTTGCATCCCGACGTAGCCGAGAACCCGCATGAACTGGTGGTCTATGGCGGCATCGGTCGCGCTGCGCGAACATGGGAGGATTTCGACGCAATCGTCGCCAGCCTCAAGGACCTGGAGGCGGATGAGACGCTGGTGGTTCAGTCTGGTAAGCCCATCGCTATCGTCAAGACCCATGCGGACGCGCCGCGCGTGTTGATCGCAAACTCTAACCTTGTGCCGCATTGGGCAAACTGGGACCATTTCAACGAATTGGACAAGAAGGGCCTGGCCATGTACGGCCAGATGACCGCCGGATCTTGGATCTACATCGGGACGCAGGGCATCGTGCAAGGCACGTATGAGACCTTTGTCGAAGCAGGTCGCCAGCATTACGGTGGTGAGCTGACCGGCAAGTGGATCTTGACCGGCGGCTTGGGCGGCATGGGGGGCGCGCAGCCCTTGGCCGCGGTCATGGCAGGCGCATGCTGCCTTGCCGTCGAATGCAACCCCGACAGCATCGATTTCCGCCTGCGCACCCGCTACGTCGACGAAAAGACCGACAGCCTCGACGAGGCGCTTTCGATGATCGACCGCTGGACCAAGGCGGGAGAGGCGAAATCGGTCGGCCTTCTGGGCAATGCGGCCGATGTCTTCCCCGAGCTCTATCGCCGCGGCGTGCGCCCCGACATGGTCACCGACCAGACCAGCGCGCATGACCCTCTCAACGGCTACCTGCCGCAGGGCTGGACGCTGGCGGAATGGCGCGCCAAGCGGGAAAGCGATCCCAAGGCGGTGGAAAAAGCCGCGCGCGCAAGCATGAAAGTACATGTCGCCGCGATGGTCGATTTCTGGAACGCGGGTGTGCCCACGCTCGATTACGGCAACAACATCCGGCAGGTGGCGCTGGACGAGGGGCTGGAAAACGCCTTTGCCTTTCCCGGATTCGTTCCCGCCTATATTCGCCCGCTGTTTTGCCGCGGCATCGGACCGTTCCGCTGGTGCGCGCTCTCGGGCGATCCCGAAGACATCTACAAGACAGACGCTAAAATGAAGGAGCTGTTCCCGGACAACGCCCATCTTCATAAATGGTTGGACATGGCGCGCGAGCGGATCGCCTTTCAGGGCCTGCCCGCGCGGATCTGCTGGATCGGGCTGGGCGACAGGCACCGCGCGGGCCTTGCCTTCAACGAAATGGTGGCCAGCGGCGAGTTGAAGGCCCCCGTTGTCATCGGACGCGATCATCTGGACAGCGGTTCCGTAGCGTCGCCCAACCGCGAGACCGAGGCGATGAAAGACGGCTCGGACGCGGTGTCGGACTGGCCGCTGCTGAATGCGCTGGTGAACACGGCGAGCGGTGCCACCTGGGTCAGCATCCATCACGGCGGCGGCGTTGGCATGGGATTTTCCCAGCATTCCGGTGTGGTGATCTGCGCCGATGGCACGCCTGAGGCCGCCAAGCGCCTGGAGCGCGTCCTCTGGAACGACCCCGCCAGCGGCGTCTGGCGCCACGCCGACGCGGGCTATGAGACCGCGCTGGATTGTGCGCGCGAACACGGGCTGCGCCTACCACGCATCCTGGGCTGAATACCTTTGCCGAACGGCTGCACAAGACGGCCGGTGGCGCCTTGACCAAGCAATCTGGAAGATCATCAACAAGGAGAACTGACATGGACAGACGGAAATTTCTGACAACTGGCGCCCTTGGCGCCGCTACAAGCACCCTTGCGGCCCCTGCCATAGCGCAGGACTTGCGCAACTAGAAACTATAACGGGATGGCCCAACAACCTGCCCAGGCTACGTGTTGCCGTACGGACCTGCGCAAACCGCGTCATTAAGCTGTCGGGTGGACGCATCCAAACCAGATGATTGCAGGTGAGATCTTGAAATACTTGCATGGCAATTTTTGGTCATCGGAAGATGACTTCGTAACTGCCCTGCCCCGCTCAATACAACCCGTTCTGACAAAGTCCAAATCACGCTATTCGCATTGCTTTGGTCCTTTTTCGCAGCATCGACGCGCGACTACCAAAGCACTATTTCACCTTCCCTTTGGCTATATCTACAGTGGTCGATCTGCGTCCTATCCAACTGCCGCATTGGCAGATTGCGGTGCCGAATAGGGCAATTCGGCCTCGATCAAATTTCGTAGGCGGACGCGGAATCTTAGAGGGCCCAGGTCAATGGCAAGATCAAGGTTAGGAGTGTGCATCTCATCCATGCCACGCTGAACCGCTTCCAGTACCACACGATCCTCTTCGAATGCACCGCGCACAGAGTTTGCGAAGCGAGCCGATACCTCGGCATCGTCGGGGGCAAAATTTCGCATCTGAAACCAGTAATAGCGGGTCTCGGTGGAAGATACTGGGGTCATGAAATTGTAGCTGTCCATCACAAAAGTATCGGGGGGT
>CALGEE010000042.1 GCA_937881525.1 uncultured Sphingomonadales bacterium
GGCCACGCTTTAGCCCTGTGCGGCCATGCCTGAGGCGATGGCGATGAAAAAGCAGGCCGAGGCGATGACCACACACACGTGCCAGATCGCTGTCGCATAGCGCAGGCGCTGCGCGGCGTAGAACGGCACCCCCGCGGTATAGATCAACCCGCCCAGGGCGATCAGGATCATCGTTGACACTGGCACGACCGGCCAGAGCGACCAGACCAGCGCAAGGCTCAGCCAGCCCATGACCAGATATAGGGCTGGCCCGAACCGCCCCGGCGTGCGCCAGAAAAACAGTTTCAGCAGCACGCCGATCAGCGCCAGCGCCCAGACCACTGCCAGCACCAGATAGGCAAAACCGCTGCCGATCATCACGACCAAGGGCGTATAGGTCCCCGCGATCTTGAGGTAGATTGCGGCGTGATCGACGCGGCGCAACAGGGGCCGGATGCCGTGCCAAGGCGTCAGGTGATAGGCGGCCGAGGCGACAAAGGTCGCAATCAGCGTCGCAGCGTAAATCGCAATGGCGGCGATTTGGGTTGCGTCGGCCGTGCCTGCCGCCCAGCCCAGCAGCAAGACTGCACCTGCCACAGCACCGATCACACCGATGGCGTGGACCGTGCCATCGGCGATGCGTTCGGACCTGACGGGGGTGGGGTACATGGGGCAATTTCCTGATTGGCTTTAGAACTGGACGAGTCTTTGCCTGGGTCAAATGTTCCGTTGGGTCATGCGCGGCGCCTTGCTTGGGGCGCTGAGGCTCGGGGTGACTTGATGAAATGGCTTTGCCCGCTAACTATCCAAAACCTGCCTGATCGGAGATATCATGCGCCTGTTACATCTTGCTTTCGCCTTTGCCATCCTGCCTGCTGTTGCGTTTTCCGCGGGCAGTGATGATCCTGAACCACCCAAGCCAACGGAAACAACGACTGTCTGTGGTGACGGGCTTGTCTGGGACCTTGCCACGAAAAGCTGCCTGTCCCCCGCAAACAGCACCAATGACGACAACGCGCGGCTGAACGACGTGCGGGAACTGGCCTATGCCGGGTATTACCAAGCTGCGTTGGATGTGCTGGACACGTTGGATAACCCGGCCGCGCCTCTTGCGCTGACCTATTACGGTTTTGCCCATCGCAAGGCCGGAGAAATTGATCTGGGCATGGCCTATTACGATGCAGCACTTGTGGCGGACCCGGACAACCTGCTTGCGCGGTCCTACATGGGTCAGGGTTTTGTGGCCTCTGGCGATATGGTGCAGGCGCAGGTGCAACTGACAGAAATCCGGATGCGCGGCGGACGCGACACATGGCCGGAACTGGCGCTGGCGCAGGCGATCGCATCAGGGGTTGGCACAACATACTGATTTGATCCAGCGCAAGGACCGCGTTTTCCCAACCTGTCATCCTGACCCCATAAAATGGAGGTCCAAGATGCAAACATTGGGTGACATGCGTGAACATTTCCTGCGGGTGGTGAAAATGTCGGGGGCCTGCGGGGTCAACCTGTCGGCCGCGCTGGATGAACGCCAGATCGACGCGCCGGAATACGCCGATATGGTCACGCGCTGCCGTGGCTGCGCGCAGGTCGGCAAATGCGACAAGCTGCTGGCCACGATGCCTGTCCTGCCAGAGGCGCCCGCCTATTGCGAAAACCGCGATGAATTCGCCCAATTGCGCAGCGTGCAGACGGTCTGAGGTATCTGCCAAGGGTGCGACGTTGTGAAAGCTTTGTGATTCGCACAAAGCGTCCTAAGCTTGACTCATCGTCAATCAAGGGAGACTGACATGCGCGCTATGCTCTTTGCCTTGGCCATGCTGCCCGTTGCGGCGCATGCGCAGGAAACGACCCTGCCGACCCCGACAGAACCCGTGGCCCAAAGCTGCCCCGTTGGCATGACCTTCAACGCCGCCACGCAAAGCTGCGGCCTGACCCCCGCACAAACTCCGACGCCAGCGGCCAGCGACAGTTCTGGCTGCAGCTTCTCTGCCGCAAGGGAAGTGACGTCCTAAGCCAAGCCAGCCGGAAGGGAACCAGAGAGCGCATCGCGAGAGCGGTGCGTTTTTTTGTTGGGTGCTGGGACACGGGATATAGGGCAGCGTCCGGACCTCGGGGTGGGTGCGAAGCGCCCTCCCCATGGGGGAGGTCCGGGCGCTGCCCGGCGATGCCGGGCGGGGCAAGTCTACTGGCGACCTGCCCGAAATACCAAGCCTTTGTGGATGTTGAAACGGGACAGAAAACTACCCGCTTAAACCACCCCACAAATCATACTCCCCCGCCTCATCTACTACAACCTGCACGATATCGCCCACGGACAGCGCCTCTGTCCCTTCGTCGATGAACAGGTTGCCGTCGATCTCGGGTGCGTCGGCCCATGTGCGGCAGGTCGCGATGCCGTCGGCGTCGATGTCGTCCACGATCACCTCCAGCCGCTTGCCGACCTTGGCGGCCAGTTTGGCGGCGGAAATCGCCTGTGCCTTTGCCATGAAACGGTCCCAGCGGTCCTGTTTCACCTCGGGTGCCACATGGTCGGGCAGGGCGTTTGACCGCGCGCCCGCGACGTTTTCATACTGAAAACAGCCCACACGGTCGAGCTGGGCTGCATCCAGCCAGTCGAGCAGGTGCTGGAATTCCGCCTCTGTCTCGCCCGGATAGCCGACGATAAAGG
>CALGEE010000043.1 GCA_937881525.1 uncultured Sphingomonadales bacterium
GATTCAGGCGCTCATTTCAGACGCAGCTTTGCGTATCAATGGCCAAATCTTTGCCGACGCAGGCAGCAAGAAAATGTCCGGTCAGAAATTTGAGTTGAATATCCCTGCCCCCGTGCCCGACAAGGCTATAGCGCAAGACATTGCGCTCGATATTGTTTTCGAAGACGAACATCTCATCATCGTAAACAAGCCTGCCGGGTTAGTTGTTCACCCTGCCGCTGGCCATAGCGACGGTACACTCGTCAACGCCCTTCTGCACCACTGCCATGGCAAGCTATCCGGCATTGGCGGCGTCCAACGACCTGGAATTGTCCACCGTATTGATAAAGACACTTCAGGCCTTCTTGTGGTTGCAAAAAGCGATGCCGCGCATGAAGGCCTCGCAAGGCTCTTCGCCGCGCATGACATTGAACGCAAATATATCGCGATTGTGAGTGGAATCCCTGCCCCGCCTGCCGGCACGGTCCGCACGCAAATTGGTAGATCAACCACGAATCGCAAGAAAATGGCGGTGCTGCCGGATTCAAAAGGCCGACACGCCGTTACGCATTACCGCATGGCGCAGGCTTTTGCCAAAACCGCGATGGTTGAATGCACGTTAGAAACAGGCCGCACGCATCAGGTGCGCGTCCATATGGCACATATCGGCCATCCACTCATTGGCGATAGCGTCTATTCTAATCGACAAAACCATTACAGAATCGGTCCAAATCAAGCCAAATTCGACCGGCAGGCATTGCATGCGGCCTCTTTGGGGTTTATTCATCCCATCACCGGCGGGACATTACGGTTTGAATGTGGTATACCAGAGGACATGCAGCTTCTGTTAAGGCAACTTCAACTATAAAGGTTTTAAAGGGAACGCTTTGCCATCGGGTGCTTGAGGAGGCCCGGCGGAAAGCACAATGAAAGAGGAAAACATGTCTGCTAAAAAGAATGTTCCGGCTACGATACCTGCCCTTGGGGGGGATGCGAGCCTTAATCGTTATCTAAGCGAAATCCGGAAGTTTCCGGTTCTTAAGCCTGAGCAAGAATATATGCTTGCCAAGCGCTTTCAAGAACATGGCGATACCAAAGCTGCCGAGCAGCTGGTGACGTCGCACCTTCGTCTCGTATCAAAAATCGCTATGGGCTATCGCGGCTACGGCCTCCCAGTGTCCGAACTGATTTCCGAAGGCAATATCGGGTTGATGCAGGGCGTGAAGAAATTTGATCCCGACCGTGGTTTCCGTCTCGCGACTTACGCGATGTGGTGGATTCGTGCGTCGATGCAAGAATTCATTCTACGCAGCTGGAGCCTCGTAAAAATCGGCACCACGGCGGCGCAAAAGAAGTTATTCTTTAACCTGCGCCGGATGAAGAACAATCTGCAGGCGTTTGAAGACGGTGACTTAAACCAAGAGGCGCTGCACAAAATCGCAACCGACTTGGGCGTCTCCGAAGAGGAAGTAAACAACATGAACCGCCGCATGGCGATGGGCGGCGATACGTCGTTGAACGTACCCATGCGCGAAGACGGCGACGGTCAGTGGCAGGATTGGCTCGTTGACGACACGCCATTGCAAGACGAACGCGTTGCCGACGCCCAAGAAGGCGACATGCGCCATGCTTTGCTCTCCGAAGCGATGGACAGCTTGAATGAGCGCGAGAAGCAAATTCTCACCCAGCGCCGCTTGATTGAAGAGCCGCAGACACTGGAAGAGCTCAGCCAGACCTATAGTGTCAGCCGCGAGCGGGTGCGCCAGATTGAAGTGCGCGCCTTTGAAAAACTGCAAAAGGCAATGCTCCGTATCGCTGGTGAAAAGCGTCTACTTCTGGCGTTTTAATCCGCTGTAAAAACAGGTGACGGGCGAAAGGCACTGCGCTAGTTTTTGTGCATGACAAAAACAAAGCGCTCGCTTTCCGCCCGTTTCTTTCGTTCCAGCTTCAAAGCGGCTCTCTATTTCGTGGGCGGCAGTGTTGCGCTTACCGCAATCTATGCCGTGGTCCCTGTTCCCACAACGCTGACCATGCTGTTTGACAGCAATGGTGCAACGCGGGACTGGACGCCAATTTCAGATATATCTCCCAATCTGGTGCGTGCAGTCATCGCCGCTGAAGATGGCAAATTTTGCAGCCATGACGGCTTTGACCGCGAAGCTATCGAAAAGGCGCTGACCCGCAACATAGAGGGCGGCCGTATGCGTGGCGGCTCGACCATAAGCCAGCAGACGGCGAAAAATGTTTTCCTGTGGCAAGGATCTGGCTGGACCCGCTATTTTCGCAAAATTCCTGAGGTGTACTTTACCTTCCTGATCGAAAATATCTGGGGCAAGCGCCGCATCATAGAAGTGTATTTGAACGTCGCGGAGACCGGCATAGGCACCTATGGCGCAGAGGCCGGCGCACAGCGTTATTACAATAAATCGGCCAAGAACTTGACCCGTATAGAGGCAGCGCGATTAGCCGCAATCTTGCCTCTACCCAAAAAACGCCCGGTAAACGGCGTCGGAGGCTTTACCCGCCGCTATGGCAACAGCATCTCCGCCCGCATCCACGTCGTCAAACGGGACAGCCTCGACAGCTGCGTCTACACATAAAAAAGGCGAAGCTGAAGCCCCGCCTTTTTCTTGCCATCCCACTCAATGTTTAGAACTTGTAGCGCACACCAAGCTGGATACGCCATACCGATGAGGAGAAACCGATGTTGTTGTCGTCGTCCGGGTTAAACTTGCTAATGATGTAGCGGCCCTGTGCATCCACACCACCATCAACTAGGGTCACACCC
>CALGEE010000044.1 GCA_937881525.1 uncultured Sphingomonadales bacterium
TCATTTGGTTTGATGGCCAGGGTGCCTGCCTGTTCTCAAAGCGCCTGGAGCGTGGTCGGTTTATATGGCCATCGCCAGCAACCAAAAAAGTCTCGTTGAGTTCGGCGCAGCTGGCAATGCTGCTGGAAGGTATCGATTGGCGGGCGCCGTTGCGAACGTGGCAGCCGCTAGTGGCGGGCTGATAATCGACCGATTTTTTCTCATTTTTGATGGTTTCAGGATTCCCATAGGCAGCTGATTTTGCTATAAATACTCATGCTCAAAGCGCCCTCCAATTTGCCCAGTGACGTCGCCGAATTGCAGGCACTCATCGCCTTGCAGAACGAGAAACTGTCGATCTTTGCGGCAGAGATCCAAGAGCGTGATTACCGGATCGAGAAGCTCAAGCATGAGTTGGCCGGTTTGCGGCGTCACCGATTTGGCTCCCGCTCCGAAGCCCTCGATCAGCTTGAACTGACACTGGAAGAAGAAGAGATCGCGCGGGCCGCGGCGACGCCGCCGGGCGAGGACGATAAGGCCAATCAGACCAACGGTGAGAAGCGCAAGCCCCGCCGTAAGCCCTTGCCCGAACATCTGCACCGCAACGATCAGGTTCTCTCCCCCGGCGAAGCATGCAATGCCTGTGGCGGGTCGCTGAAGACGCTCGGCGAGGATGTCACCGAGGAATTGGAATACGTTCCGGGCCGGTTCGTCGTGAACCGTATTATTCGTCCGCGTATGGCATGCTCGTGCTGTGAACAGATCTGCCAGGCACCGCTGCCATCGCGTCCCATTGAGAAAGGGCGACCAGGCCCAGGCCTGCTGGCGCATGTGCTGGTCAACAAATTTTCCGATCACTGTGTGTCCTGAGCACCGTCATGGAAAGGCGGTGTGTAACTGCAAGAGAGATGAGGGTGGGCCCCTCGGGTTCGGCGATCAGGAGCCGATCCTAAACCGCCACAAGCTGCTGTCGTTAAGAGCGATGGTGGTGAGCGTTGTGGAAACGGCGAGGCATGACCTCGTCAGGTACGATTTGGAGAGACGAGCGAAAGCGAACTGCTGATGACCTGTCGAAAGTGTATAGTTGATGTCAAAACCGGGGGTAGTGGTCGCTCCGGGATCAGTACAGGCGGAGCCCTGAAGCCCGGCCTGTGCGGCATCCGGCTTGAAGGCGGCGTGAATCCAAATCAGGCTTTCTTGCGGAACAGGAGAACCTGTCGCCCCGATGCCAAGGGAGAAGATCGATCGGGTAGCCCCCGAGAGATCCTGAGTACCGATGCGGGGCACAGGGGCAGAACAGTTCGTAGTAGGGATGAAGGTGCTGTAATGGCGCTGGACCGAAGGGGCTGTGGTGTTCAGCCGTTGCAACCGGCCAACTGGGTAACAGGAGGAGCCGGATGACAGGGGCAAAGTCGTTTGTGATAGAGAAGAGGGAAATCTGGGAAGCCTTCAAACGCGTGAAGGCCAACCAGGGGGCAGCTGGAGTGGATGGACAAACGCTTGCAAGTTTTGAGAACCGGCTCGTGCCGGAACTTTACAAACTCTGGAACCGAATGTCCTCTGGCAGCTATATGCCACCTCCGGTTCGCCGGGTGATGATCCCGAAAGCCGATGGGGGCCAGCGGCCGTTGGGTATTCCAACGGTATCGGACCGTATCGCGCAGGACGTGGTCAGACAGTATCTGGAGCCCTTGCTGGAACTGGTGTTCCATCAGGATTCCTATGGATACCGACCCAGGCGATCCGCCATAGATGCTATCCGGACAGCGCGTCAGCGGTGCTGGCGCAATAGCTGGGTACTGGATATGGACATCAAAGGGTTTTTCGACACCATCGATCACGAGCTGCTTCTCAAGGCGGTCCGCCATCATACGGATTGCGCTTGGGTGCTGCTCTAT
>CALGEE010000045.1 GCA_937881525.1 uncultured Sphingomonadales bacterium
TTTATCGATACACGAATGACATCGATTCCGCAATTGTGCTCAAACGTCTCCCTCATCGTTAAAGTCCAAGGCGTTCTTTCGCACCTAAATCCCAAGCAGCTTAAGCTTCCGGTGCAAAGCCGAGCGCTCCATACCAACAAATGTAGCCGTCTTCGAGATGTTCCCAGAGAAACGCTTGATCTGCACGCGAAGATATTCCCGTTCAAACGCTTCGCGTGCTTCCCGTAATGGCGCGCCCATCAAAGACGTCACATTATGCTCTGCTCCTTCATAACTATTGATAATTTCCAACGGAAGCATGTCGGCTTCTATCGTTGCAATGCCGTCGGCCGGCGCCATTATAATCGTACGTTCTATGATGTTCCGCAACTGGCGGACATTGCCTGGCCATTCGCACGCTTGTAGCGCCGCCAAGGCATCGTCGGAAAAATTGGGCGGAGAAATGCGGTGCTCGGATGCAAAACGGGCAGCATAATGGTGGACAAGGTCGGTTATATCTTCACGCCGCCCAGATAATGGCGGTATTTCGACAGGAACGACGTTTAACCTATAAAAAAGATCTTCACGAAACCGACCCTCCGATATTTCAACCGCCAGATCGCGCGCCGTTGCGGACACAAAGCGGACATCCACCCTAATTTGTCGGTCACCGCCTACACGCACAAAGCTTTGGTCGGTTAGAACGCGCAGGATCTTGCCTTGTGTTGTGCGAGGCATATCTGCCACTTCGTCGAGGAACAAAGTCCCGCCATGCGCCCTTTCTAGCATACCTGCCTGAAAAAGGTGCCCAGCTCGTTCAATACCGAATAGTTCTTCGTCAAACCGTTCCGGCGAAAGATGGGCGGCGCTAACCGATATAAAGGCAGACCCTGCCCGCGGGCTCCAGCTATGCAGCAAACGCGCCGCGACTTCTTTTCCAACCCCTGCAGGTCCGGTAATAAGCATCCGGCTGCCCGTGCCCGCAACCTTTTTCAGCGTAGCACGCACCGCGTTAATTGACGCCGAAGACCCTGTCAGTTCTTCTGAATGCCCAACCCGCGCCTTCAGTAAAGCATTTTCGGCGCGAAGCCGTTCAGTTTCAGTTGCCTTCGCCACCAAGTGCAACAACTTACTAGCTTCAAAAGGTTTCTCAATGAAGTCAACGGCGCCCTGGCCAATGGCTGCAACAGCGGTATCGATGTTACCATGGCCAGAGAACACGATAACCGGAATTTGCGGGTCACGAACCTTGATCACGCGCAACAGTTCGATGCCGTCCATTGATGAACCGCGCAACCAAACGTCGAGCAGTATCAAGGATGGCAAACGCTCATCCAGTGCAGCTAATGCATCATCCGCCGAGGATGCAGTTCTGGTACCGTAGCCCTCGTCTTCCAAAACACCGGATACCAGATCCCTAATGTCTTGCTCATCGTCTACAATCAGTATGTCGAGTGCCATAATTAGCCCATAACCTCATCTGAATTGGAAGGAGGTAAGGAAGAGTTCGCTTTCCCCACCTTGGATGCAACGTTTTCGGGGTAAAACTTTAGCGTAACAATTGCCCCTGCCGACTCGTTGTCCGAAAACGAAATTTCGCCAAAATGCTCTTCAATAATCTTCTTTACAATCGCCAGACCAAGACCAGATCCGCTAGCGCGATTGGTAATGTAAGGCTCCATGATCCGCTGCCTATCCGACGGCAAGCCAATGCCATTATCTGCTATTCGAATGATTAACGCCTTGTCCTCCATCAAGAGATCAACGGATATCGCGCCATCAAACGGTATATTTTTTTGTTTTTCTTCAATAGATTCAGCCGCATTTTTAAGAATGTTAGTAACTGCTTGACCCAACTGCCGGCGGTCCGAAATAAGTGGCGAAATTTGCCCTTCTTGGCGGTAGTCAAACACAATATCGGGATGCGCCACCTCAAAGAGAAATACCGCATGGCCGACGATATCGTGAACATTCTCAGCACGAAACAAAGGCTTGGGCATACGTGCAAAGGACGAAAACTCATCAACAATGTTACGCAAATCTCCCACCTGACGGACAATTGTACTAGTCAATTGTTCAAATATCGCTTGGTCTTGCGGGATGTTCTTACCGAACCTGCGTTGTAATCGTTCCGCGGCCAATTGAATGGGTGTCAGTGGATTTTTGACTTCATGTGCAATGCGGCGTGCGACATCCGACCAAGCAGCACGGCGTTGGTCAGCCAGTTGCTGACTAATGTCTTCGAAGGTCACCACATTGCCCTGCGCACGCGGCGAAACCGTGACTGCGACTGTAACCGGCTCTGGCCCATCGCCCAGTTTTACAACGCCCCGCGCGCTTTCGCTTACCAAAGAGGCCAACGCGGGGGCGACCAAGGTGAATTGCTGCCCCACGATAGTTGACGATGCGTTCTTCAAAAGCTTTTCAGCGGTCGAATTGGCCAATTCAACAATACCATTGCCATCAACTGATATAACGCCAGCGGAAACGGACTCCAGGACGGCCTCGATGAACAACCGTCGCTCGCCAAGTTGATGGTTTGTTGCAAGTAACGCGCCGGTTTGTGCCTGTAAGCGCTCAGTCATGCGGTTGAACGATTGCGACAGAAACCCAACCTCGTCTTCGCGAAACTCGTCTATAATGACCCTGGCAGACAAGTCACCGTCGGCAATCTGCTGCGCCGCATCCACAAGGTTGTTCACAGGACGCACGAGGCGATCAGCGACCCGCAGGGCGACCCACAACGTAATTCCAATAATCATCAACGACACAAAATAGAGCGCGAGATTGAACTGGATTTGAAGCGCGCGTGAACGCGCAACCATCTTGTCGTAATCTTCAAGCACGGATTGCGCGCGCGCACCCAAAGCAAATGAAGGTACAGTTTCGGCTCGCCTGACGTATAAATAGGTTCTTGGACTGTCAAACAGCACAACAACTGCATCAATATTGTTAGGACTAACGGTCACAACGAAATTTTCGCCGGACTTAAGTTTTCGCAACGCTTCGCTACTGATCCAATTACCACGCGGTTTTTCGGCCAGTACAGCCTCTGTATTTTGCTGCCCATTGGAACTGATTGTCACAATCGCGGATTCACTCAGCTTACGGTTCAAGACCTGCTGGGGATATGCAATTTCGAGAAATTCTGAACTGTCGATTTTGACTTGCGACAGAATGTACCGGATATCGCCAGCCATCGTAACAGTTTCGGCCCCAACATCGCGCACTTTCTCGTCATAATATCCCTTCGCTAGCTCGCCTGCATTTTTCAGCATTCCGCGTGCGGACCCGGAAAACCAGAACTGAACCCCGCTTTGAAAAAGTAGCGACGCAAAGATAACAAGCAAGACAGTTGGCACGGCAGTAATTGCGGAAAATATGGCGACCAGACGCACATGCAGTAATTGTTTACTGCCTATGTTGCTATTCTCCGCCCGCTTGAGTGCAACACGCCGACCAAACAACACCAGAAGTAATGTTGCTGGCAATAAATTACCCACCAACATCGTTGCGGATGCAGCTGGTGCAAGGGGTTCTGACTGCTGCCCCTGCCCGATCAAAAGCGAAGCGGTTACAATGCCAGCGACAACAATCATCACTGCGCTTGCGATTTCGAGAAATTTTATCGACTGGCCGTTACCCACTAGGTCAGCAAGCCATTCAAAAAGGCGACGGGGGGCGGAAGGTATTGACGTATCCTTCGTTAGTCCATTTGTTGCCATAAAGTCACTGTGGCATTCATTGAGTTGCCTGAAAAGCACAAAATTATGGTCCAAATGCCACGTATCGCGTTAAGCACTCAATCTAACGCCCACCTGAGGGTCCAATCCCATAATCGGTAAGCTTCTTGCGCAATGTGTTGCGATTAATCCCGAGCAACGCCGCCGCTTTCAACTGATTACCTTTCACCTGCCGCATCACATGTTGAAGCAGCGGAATTTCAAATTGCGCCAGCGCGCGCGGATATAATTTCTCACGTGTTGAACCGCGTTGCCTTTGATCGCGCAAAAATTGCGATACTGCCGCTTCAAAACTTGCGCCTTGGATAGACGGCTCGGCATCCTGCGCAGGTTCAATAAACTGCATGATAGTGGCGTCTGTGATGATGTCTTCACGGCACAGCAATGCAAGCCGGTAGATAAGGTTTTTCAGTTCGCGAATATTGCCACGCCACGGCATCGTCATTAACTGGCTGACGGCATTGTCATCAATTTTCCGAATAGGCAGGCCATCCTTCGCAGCCATGATCAGGAAATGCTGCGCGAGTAAGCCAATGTCCTCTGTGCGTTCGCGTAATGGCGGCATCTCGATTGGCACGACGTTTAAGCGATAATATAAATCTTCGCGAAAGCCGCCCTTTTCAATCAAGGCCGGCAAGTTCTGGTTGGTCGCGGCGAGGATACGCACATCAAGCCGAATACTCGCCTTTCCGCCAATGCGGCTTATAACACCGCTTTGTAGCGCGCGTAGCAAACGCGTTTGGGCATGCATCGGCATGTCGCCGATCTCATCGAGGAACAAGGTTCCGCCTTGCGCCTGTTCAAACCGGCCAATCGACTGACCAACTGCGCCAGTAAACGCGCCTTTTTCGTGACCAAAAAGCTCTGCCTCAATCAACTCGCTCGGGATCGCAGCCATGTTGACGGCGACGAACGGGCCAGTCTTACGCTGGCCAAGATTGTGAATAGCCTCGGCCACCAATTCCTTGCCGGTGCCGCTTTCGCCGGAGATCAAGACAGATAAGTCGTTGCGCAGCAACCGTGCGACCATGCGGTAAACATCCTGCATCGCGACGCTGCGACCGATCATTGGTAGATTGGATTCAGTGAGCGATTCAAATGGATCTGCTGACGTCGACCGCCGTTTTTCGATGCCTTGTTTTACCGCGAGAACAAGGTCGTTCAAGTCAAACGGCTTTGGGAAATATTCGAATGCGTCAATCTCGCTGGCCCGCACGGCAGTTTCCAATGTATTCTGCGCAGACATTATGATGACAGGCATGTCGGGCGATTTCTCCATCGCCTCTTTCAACGTCGTTAAACCATCGCTGTCCTTCAACATGACGTCGGTCAGCATCAGGTCGAAATGCCCGCTGGCCAGCACTGTGTCGCGTGCGGCCACGGAATCGCATAACTGCGTTTCGATATTCTCGGCTTGAAGTGCGGCGCTGACCACCAGACCAATGGACACATCATCCTCAACGATAAGTACACGTGACGGCTTCATGCGTTTACTCTCCCTGATGCAACCGGCAGCAAAAGCCGGAAAGTCGTTTGTCCCTGTGCAGCGTCGCGCTCAAACAGCACCCGGCTGTTCATCTGCTGCACCAGTTTGCGGACAATCGCGAGACCAAGCCCCTGCCCGTCGCGCTTCGTGGTGACAAAGGGCGAAAAAAGCTCATCGACGATGTGATCAGGCACGCCGGGGCCATTGTCTGAAATGGCGATTACGACAGGAAGCTTAATCGAGCGACGGTCGGCGTCTGCATCTCGGAGAGCGCCACTCATCACAAAACGGGTGGATATCCCGATGACGCCGTCCAAGCGCCCGTGCAACGCGTCTGTCGCGTTCTGCAGCAGATTGATAAGCACTTGCACCATCCCGTCGGCATTAATCAGCACATCTGGCAAGGACGGGTCATAATTAATTGAAATTTCTGGCATTGCGCGGTTTGCGGCACGCAGGGACCGGATGGCACGTTCAATCAGCAAATGGATATTGGCAGGCGCAAGTTCCGCCGGTTCCGAACGGCCAAGCTTTTGCATTTGGTCAAGTAGCCGCACGATACGGTCCACTTCGTTGACTATTAAATCTGTCAAAGCGACATTTTTTTCATCAACTTGACGTGCAAGCAATTGCGCCGCGCCTTTGATACCTGCCAAGGGATTTTTGATTTCATGGCCCAGTATTGCTGGCGCACCCATGGCCTGTTGCTGCCCGCCGTCGCATTGATCCCCAATATGCTCCCGACCGCCATTGCGCGGCGATATGATGGCTATTCTCCAGTCTGGGTCCATGGACAACGAAGATAGGCTAATATCGACTGTAATGAGCCCGTGAGGGGTTTTTAGCTCCATATCCTGCGCAGAGATATCGCTATCAAACGAGCGCAGAGCAGCATTCATCCGCTCGCTTTCAAAGATCAGGGTTTCGTCGACCCGCTGGCCTTCAAGCCGGCGCTTGCTCCGCCCGAAGAACACTTCACTGGCGTCGTTGGCATACTCGATACAATGATCGGGAGAAATCAGCAGCACTGGCACTGAAATACTCGCCAGCATCTGACGATAATCGGGACGATGCCTGCCTTCCGGCATATCTCAGGCAGCCGTTCTTGTCAAAAATGGTGCATAAAACCGTGTCAGCTCGTCAATGACCACATTTGGGTCATCTATCCGATTCATAAAATTCCGGAATTCGGCTGAGCCATTCAAGCCCTTTGTATACCAGCCAATATGCTTACGGGCGATGCGCACCCCGACCTCACTGCCATAATGGTCAAGCATGGCGCGATAATGGTCGATGATCAGGTGAAATTGCGTATCGATGTTTGGATCATCAATGATTTGACCGGCACGGAACCAGTGCATCATTTGCCCCAAAAGCCAGGGCTTTCCATAAGCCCCTCGGCCAACCATAACGCCATCGGCACCACTTTGCGTTAAAGCAGCCTGCGCGTCGGCAATATTGCAAATGTCGCCATTCACAATTACGGGCAACGCAACAGCGTCCTTAACCTTGCGCACAAAGGCCCAGTCAGCTGACCCCTTATACATCTGGTTGCGTGTGCGACCATGAACGGTAATCATCTTTGCGCCCAAATCTTCTGCAATCCGGGCAAGTTCTGGCGCATTCAGGGATCCATGGTCCCAGCCCATGCGCATTTTGACGGTAACTGGCACCGATACAGCCTTTACCGTTGCTTCAATAAGGCTTGCCGCCAAGGGCAAGTCGCGCATCAAGGCCGAGCCTGCATCGCCATTCACAACTTTTTTAACGGGGCACCCCATGTTAATATCAATGATTGCCGCGCCGCGATCTTCATTCAACTTCGCCGCCTCGCCCATTTCATAGGGTGTGCAACCGGCAAGCTGCATGGCAACAGGTTCTTCAATTGCGTCCCATTCGCATTTCTGAATGCTTTGCCGCGTTTCGCGGATCATGGCCTGACTGGCGATCATTTCGGTCACGTTCAAGCCGGAACCAAATTGACGCACGATCTTGCGAAACGGCATATCTGTCACGCCCGTCATGGGCGCCAGAATGACAGGGCAATCAATATTGATATTGCCGATCTGAATGGGTTTAAGTTGCATCTTCAAATACTGCCTAAAATTTAGGCAGGCCGTTACCCGCTTTCAGCTTGGCGAGCAAGTCTGCTGTCGCTAGAGCGCGTAAATGGCTTCTCGTCCAAACACTGTCGCTTTGATCGTCGCCGCAGGCGCAGGCAGCCGTGCTGGCGGTGCGCAACCGAAGCAATATCGCCTTGTGCGCGGCAAGCCAATGCTGTGGCACAGCTATGCCGCATTGTCGGAGCATGAGGCTATTGATCAGGTCTATATAGCCATTGGAGCTGGGCAAGAGGGTCAAGCAGCGTCCGCGTTCGCAGGTTTGAATGAACCGATATTCGTTATAGGCGGAGCTACGCGGCGTGAAAGCGTGCTTCATGGGCTTCAAGCGATAGCCGCAAACGGCGGGGCAGAACAGGTTCTTATTCACGACGCTGCGCGGCCATTTCTTCCCACACACGTCATTGATGATTTGCTTTTCGCGCTCATTTTGGCACCGGGCGCCGTACCTGCCCTTCCTGTTGTTGACAGCCTTTCACGCGGGGATGATGTACTGTCCGCAACCGTCGCGCGCGAAAATCTGTGGCGCATTCAAACACCGCAGGCGTTCGCCTTTCAGGATATTTACGCCGCGCATCAGACGTGGACGGGTGAAGAGCCAAGCGACGATGCGCAGATGCTGATGGCGCATGCGGGCGAAGTGCGTATCGTTCCGGGTTCGGAAATGTTGAATAAATTTACCTTCTCAGGCGATTTTACAGGATATAACATGCCTTCATTTAGAAGCGGCAACGGTTTCGACGTTCATCGCCTGGTGCCCGATGCTGAACTGTGGTTGTGCGGCGTGCAGATACCGCATGACCGTGGTCTTGCTGGCCACAGCGACGCCGATGTTGCCATGCACGCGCTGACCGACGCAATCTTGGGCGCCATCGCACAGGGCGATATTGGCGACCATTTCCTGCCAAGCGACCCGCAATGGCGCGGTGCCTCATCCTATCGCTTTC
>CALGEE010000046.1 GCA_937881525.1 uncultured Sphingomonadales bacterium
CGTAATTCTGCATTATTGGAATTTTATTTTTGACCATAGAGTCAGTCCACTGCGCAACATCCCTGATATTGCCGTAAGGCATTATGTGCTGCAAATCCTAGGACTGATGTGGGCGGTCAGTTTCTCAGCTGCAATTGGTAGCTATATATTTCTTGCGGCCAGTATTCTGGGGCATGTCATATTGATTGCCGCCGCTGCGATTACGATCGCGACACTGACCACAGCAGCGAAAAATCCAAAACTTTTCAGCCGTGGAGCTGGTCGACGAAATGATGGCGAACACGAGTAAGCACGGGCATCGAAAACGGATGGTTTCATTTTGTTCTGCGCTATGACTAATCCGTACAGTCGTCCAACAACCGATTAGTTTGTAGCCGAGCCAAGTGAACAAGCGGGCAACCAATCGTGATAGTGCGCACCGTACTGTTACATTGGTTTTGCCTGCTGATGATGCATCGCATCTAAGTTGAATGTTTGTTTCGTGACTAGCCACTGCTTCAACATGATTTGCTTGCTGATAACTTTACTGAACATGCTGTGTTTGAACACAGTGTTGGCAACATAATGTTTGGAACACAGTGCTTGGGACACAGTTGCACGAAACGGTGTTAGCGCACGCGGATAAGAACACAGAGCTGGTAAAACACTTATCCCACATCATCTATGACGCTATCGGCCCAAAGCTGAAAGACGGGGCACCTAAGGTTACCGCAGGGTAGCAAGATCTTTAGCGGGTCATCCCCCTATGACGCGAGGTGCTCAAAAAGGCGTGCCACTGCTTCGGCACCGGGATCGACATTACCCTGTAGTTGCTCGGCATTGATATAAGTCGCGCGTCCTGCCTTAGCCCGGGTCAGTGTCGCGGTGTAATCCGCACCTTCGCGCGCTGCACGCGCCGCCGCCGCCAGACCGGAGGGCAATGCATCCAGCGCGGGCAACAAGGCATCGACCATCGTACGGTCGCCCAGATTTGCACCACCGATCTGGCGCATCCGGTCTAATCCCTTCTTCAGCGCATCACGCATTGGCAGGCCGGAGGAAGACGCATCCCCCGCAGCCGCAAAGAAGATCGCCAGCAGCACGCCGGACGACCCGCCCATTGTCTGGCTTAACTCCAGCCCAATGGCACGGTAAAGCTGTGTGTGGTCAGCCAAAGGCAGACGGTCCATTGCGCCGATAAGCGCGCGTGCCGCGGTGGCAAGGGTGGACCCGGTGTCGCCATCGCCGGATTTTGCGTCGAGCGCGTTCAGATCCGCCTCGGCCTCGATCAGGATATTGCAGCAGTCGGTCAGAAATGCCTGCGTCGCCACATGGGGTGACGCGGGTGCGCGGATCGGTGAAAGACCGTCGGGTAACGGCAGTACCCTTGTAATGGTGACCGGTTTGCACCCTGGCCAGCCCGGCAACGCAACAGGCTGCGCCAGAAGCTCTGCATCGCCGTTGTCCAGCTCCATAACCGACACCGAAAAGCCATGCATATCCAGCGCCGTCATCATCGCATCCGGCCCAATGATGAAGCGCAGGTGCTGGCCGATCTGCGATTTCAGCAGGTCATTGGCGAGAATTGCCATTTCCAGCACCGACGATCCTCCCAGATTGTTCAAAAGTGCCACATGCGGTGTCGGCGGCATGGTTGCCGCAAGCTTTTCTACAACTTTGGCCATCGCATCATGCGCGCCGTTGGCAGCGACCTGTTCCACGCCTGCCTCGCCATGGATGCCAAGGCCAAGCTCGGCCATACCTTGCGGAATGCGGTCTTCTTTCAACGCCCCCGGCACGGTGCAGGTATCCAGCGACATGCCGATACTGCGGCTACTTTTTACGACACGTTCGGCAGCCAGCGTGCAAGCTTCAAGGTTGGCCCCTGCCTCTGCCATCGCGCCCACGATTTTGTGAACGAACAACGTGCCCGCCAGCCCGCGCGCCTGCGGCAGGTCGGGCAGCGCTACATCATCATCCACGATCACAATGCTTACCTTGTGCCCGAAAGATCGTGCGCGTTCCGCCGCAAGACCAAAGTTCAGCCGGTCTCCCGTATAATTTTTGACGATCAGCAGACATCCCGCAGGCCCCGTGACGGCCAAGATGCCCGCCAGCACAGCATCGACCGAAGGCGAGGCGAACACATCGCCGCAAACCGCCGCCGTAAGCATTCCGCGCCCAACGAAACCGGCATGCGCCGGCTCATGCCCCGACCCGCCACCACTCACCAGTGCCACCTTGGATTTGTCCCAATCCGCACGCACAACGACGCGGATATGAGGATAGCCGTCCAGCCGTGTCAGCGCACCGCCAGAGGCTGCAATGGTGCCGTCAATGGCATCGATGACCATGTTTTCCTTGGCGTTGATGAATTGTTTCATGGTACTCTCTCCTTAAGCGACGCGCGCGCCATCGGCGGCGAAGTAGAATGGTTGTCTGGGGCTGATGCGGACGATATCGCCTTCTTTCAGGTGGGTATGCGGGTCCGTCACCGTGATCAGGTCGTGGGATTTGAACGTCAGATGCAGGCGGGTCTGGTCGCCTAGCCGTTCGACACGCTGCACCATGCTGTCCTCGCCTTGACCCTGCACGATCTGTTCAGGCCGCAGCCCGATATGCGTGGCACTCGGCGGCGCGCCGCCAAAGACATCCGCGGGCAGGATGTTAATACGCGGCTGGCCAAGGCGGCTGGCGGCATAGATGCTGACGGGGTTTTGGTAAATCTCACGCGGGGTACCGAATTGCACCAGCCGCCCGCGATCCAGTACGCCGACATGGGTGGCCATCGTCATCGCTTCGATCTGGTCGTGAGTGACGTAAAGCAAAGTTGCGCCAGAATTTGCCTGAATGCTTTTAAGCTCGATCCGCAGATCGGACCGCAATTTGGCATCCAGCGAACTCAGCGGTTCATCCATCAGATAAACAGACGGATCACGCACCAGTGCGCGCCCGATGGACACACGCTGCATTTCGCCCCCCGACAGCGCGGTCGCTTTGTTGCCGAGCTTATGGCTTATCTGCAGGATTTCGGCCACTTCGCCGACCTTGCGGTCGATCTCGGCCTGCGGGGTGCGCAGGATCGGGGATTTCAGAGGGAATTCCAGATTTTGCCGCACGGTCAGATGCGGATAAAGCGAGTATTGCTGGAACACCATCGCCACATCGCGCTGCGCGGGCGTCAGCCCTGTCATTTCGCGCCCGCCGATGGTGATGCGGCCAAGGTCGGGTCTGTCCAGCCCCGACACCATCCGCAGGGTCGTCGTCTTGCCCGCCCCCGTCGGCCCGAGCAGGACGACGAAAGACCCGTCTGGAATGGTCATTGTCACATCGTCCAGCGCCGTGGTCGCGCCGAAGGATTTGGAGATACCTTGCAGGGTGACTTCAGCCATGCTCCAACACTCCTTCATTGGCTTCGGACCGCAGCGCCTGTCCGGTCTTGGCGTCAAAGATCGTGACGGTGCGCGGATCGAAGGTCAGGCCGGTCGTGACGCCGGTGGCGACGTGATCGCTGCTCGCGACACGGGCCTTGACCGCGCCATTGGCGGTGTCGAGCGTCACGATCTGCGTCGTGCCAAGATATTCCGTCGCCACCACCCGCCCGCGATAGGGCGCACTGTCATCCAGCCGCACATGTTCGGGGCGCACGCCAAATGTCAGCGCGCCGGATGCACCATGACGGCTTTGCGGGACCTGCACGGTGATCCCGTCCAGCGCCACACGGTCTGCGCCCGCGTCGATGCTGCCATGAAAATCCAGAAAATTCATCGGCGGCGATCCGATGAACTGCGCTACGAATTTCGTTGCGGGCCAGTCATAGATATCCTGCGGCGCCCCAAATTGTTCGACCGATCCGTGGTTCATCACGACGATCTTGTCGCCCATCTGCATCGCCTCCAGCTGGTCATGGGTGACATAGACGGTCGTGGCCCCCATTCGGTCATGCAGGGCGCGCAGTTCTTCGGACATATGTTCGCGGAATTCGGCATCCAGCGCGCCAAGCGGTTCATCCATCAGGAAGGCCTTGGGTTCGCGCACGATGGCGCGGGCGAGGGCCACGCGCTGCCGATCGCCGCCCGACAACCCGCCGACGGGACGGTCGAGGATATTCGTTATCCCAAGGATTTCAGCGATCTCATGCACTTTGGCCGTCACCTGCGCGCGCGGCATGCGTTGGCTGACCAACGGATAGCTGATGTTCTTGCGCACGTTCATATGTGGGTACAGCGCGAACATCTGGAAAACAAAAGCGATATCGCGCTGGCTGGCGGGTTTCTGGCCCACCTCCTGCCCGTCGATGTAAATCTCGCCTGATGTCGGCAGTTCCAGCCCAGCCATCATGCGCAAGGTCGTGGTCTTACCGCAGCCGGACGGCCCCAGCAGCATGAAGAATTCGCCATCCTCCACCGTAAAGGTCGAGGATTTGACAGCATTGAACGCCCCGAAATCCTTGCGCAGATTTTCGATCCTGATCTGAGCCATGATTACTCCGGGAAATGGCTGACGATGATGAACATCACCGTGCCGACAAGGGTGACGACGAAGGAATAAGTATAAAGCACCAACACGAAAGGCTGCATCAGCATCACGACACCAAGGCCGATCAGCACTGTCGCCAGCATCTCCCAGGGACCGCGCCGCAGCCGCAACAGACCGTTGATAAACCCGCTCATTTGCGCACCGCCCCGAATGTGATCCCGCGCAGCAGGTGTTTGCGCAAAAGGATGGTGAACACCATGACGGGGATCAGAAAGATCGTGGCACCAGCGGCGACGGCGGGCCAGTCCTTGCCGCTTGTGCCGATGATCGTGGGGATGAACGGCGGGGCGGTCTGCGCATTGCCCGATGTCAGCAGCACTGCAAAGGCATATTCGTTCCACGCAAAGATCAGGCAGAAGATCGCGGTCGAGGCAATCCCCGTCGCCGCCTGTGGCAGCACGATCTTATAGAATGCCTGAAACCGCGTGTAGCCGTCGATCAGGGCGGCCTCTTCATATTCAACTGGGATTTCGTCGATGAACCCCTTGAGCAACCAGACCGACAGCGACAGGTTGACGGCCGTATAAAGCAGGATCATCCCCAGATGCGTATCACTGAGCCCCAGATTGCGGAACATCAGAAAGATCGGGATAGCGACGGCAATCGGCGGCATCATCCGCGTGGACAGGATGAAGAACATCAGATCGTCTTTCAGCGGCACACGGAACCGGCTGAATGCATAGGCCGCCGCAGTGCCGAGGATCATGCAAAGTGCCGTGGACCCGAAACCGATGATGACCGAATTCAGGAACCTCTCGCCATATCGCGACAGGCCGGTAATGACGGTACCACGGTTCTGGGCGATCTCGTCGTACCAGGTTTCCGGCGGGCCTGCGTCCTTGAGCATTTGCGGGGTGGCGCGGGTGCGGTCGGTGAACAGGTTGACGTAACCTTCCATCGTTGGCTCGAATAAGATGACGGGCGGATAGGCGATGGAATCATTGGGCGACTTGAAGCCTGTGGCGATGATCCAGAGCAGTGGCACCATCGTGATGATCGCGTAGCCGACGACAAGGATGCCTGCCAACCATTTGGTTCCCATACGCGGTTCGGTGACGGAAAAGCTCATCGTTGTTTGACCTTGTTCAGGGCTTTGACATAGATCGACGCAAGGCCAAATACGGTCACGAAAAGGATCACGGCATAGGCGGATGAATAGCCCGTGCGCCACCGCTCGAACGCCTCTCGTTTCAGGTCTATAGAGGTCAGCGTGGTTGTGTTTCCCGGCCCGCCGCCGGTCAGTTGCACGACCAGATCGAACATCTTGAAGTTCTCGATCCCGCGAAACAGCACCGCCAGCATCAGGAAAGGCAGTGCCATCGGCACGGTGATCGTCCAGAACTGGCGCCATTTGCTGGCGCGGTCGCATTCGGCGGCTTCATAGATGCTGTCGGGTATCGACCTCAGACCCGCCAGACAGATCAGCATCACAAACGGCGTCCACATCCACGTGTCCACAATGATGATCGCCCAAGGTGCCAGATGCACGTCGCCGATCATCGAAAAACTCGCAGCGTCGGCGCCAGTGAAAAAGGCCACGACGTAATTGAACAGCCCGATCTGCGGCTGATAAAGAAAGGTCCAGAAATTGCCGACAACGGCAGGCGACAGCATCATCGGAAACACGATGATCGTGGTCCAGAGGTCGTTGCCCTTGAATTTCATGTTGATCAGATAGGCAAGCGTGAAACCGATCAGCACCTGCAGGATGATCGTCCAGATCAGGAAATGCGCTGTCGCCTGCATCGTGTCCCAGATCGCGGGGTCCGACAGGATGCGTTCATAGTTGCGTAGCCCCACCCATGACACTTCGTTGTTGGGGCGGTTGACTCGGTAATCTGTAAAGCTGAGCCGGATCGTCCAGATCAGCGGAAAGATATTGACCGCCAGCAACAGAAAGATCGTGGGTGCGACAAAGATCCAGGCGATCGTCCGGTCGGACAGGCCACGAATACGGCGAGCCACCCCGTGGGGCGTGCCGGCAGCCGCCCTGTCGATGGGGGAAATGGTCATCAGCATCGTCCTTCGGGCGCGGTTGTCGGAAAACCAGCCCCAGCCGAGAGGTCAAAAAAACGGCTGGGGCGATGGCACCGCCCATTACGGGCGGCGTCAGAGGATCAGAGCTTGCCTTCGTCCTCGAAGATTTCGGTCCAGTCGGCGACCAGTCCGTCAAGGGCCTCTTGTGCTGTGCCTTGGCCCGCGACCGCGTAGTTATGCACACGGTTCTGCATCGCCAGCAAAAGGTCAGCATAGGCAGGTTCGGCCCAGAAATCCTTCACGATCGCCATGCTGTCGAGAAAGGTCTGCGCATAGGGCTGGCTGGTTGCAAAACCAGGGTCCTCGACCACGGCGCGCAGCGCGGAATAGCCACCGAGTTCCCACCATTTCGCCTGCACTTCAGGCTGTGCGAACCACTGGATATACTCCAAAGCGGCATCCTGCTTGGACGAATAGGCAACGACTGAAATGCCCTGCCCGCCAAGCTGGGCGAATTGTCCGGCAGGTCCGGCAGGGTTCGGGAAATAACCCGCACGGCCACCGCCGACGTTTTCATCCGCCTCGACACCCGGCCAAATGAAGGCAAAGTTCATCTGCATCGCGACCTGACCTGACCGAAAAGCGTCGATATTCTCGCCCATGTACCAGTTCGACGAACCGGGGGGTGTCGCGGTGTCATAAAGCTCTTTGTAGAATTCAAGGCCCGCGACGGCCCCGGCAGAGTTCACGAACCCTTCCAGATCGTAAGGCTGGTCGGGATTTTCATACTGGAAGCCGTAGTTATAAAGCGCGTTAGTCACGCCCATCGTGATCCCTTCGGACCCCCGCTCTGTATAGATCGCCGCGCCGTAAACCGTAGTGCCGTCGATATCGCGGCCTTGGAAAAACTGCGCGATATCTTTCAGTTCTTCCAGCGTGGCGGGCACGTCCAGCGCGCGGCCATAGGTTTCCTGAAACTCGGCCTGCAGTTCGGGGCGCTCGAACCAATCCTTACGATAGGTCCAGCCGACAACGTCGCCAAAGGCAGGCAGCGCCCAGTAGTTGGGCGTATTCTTGGGCCATTCGGAATAGCCCGTCACGGTTGCCGGAATGAAATCATTCATGCTGATGCCGTTGGCATCGAAAAAGTCATTCAGTTTAACATAATGGCCATTCTCAGCGCCGCCGCCGATCCACTGGCTGTCGCCGATCATCAGGTCGCACAATTGCCCGCCGGAGTTCAATTCATTCAGCATCCTGTCGGCAAAGCTGGTCCACGGCACAAATTCGAACTGCATTGTGTGGCCGGATTGCGCCTCGAAATCCTTACTCAACTCGATCAGCGCGTTGGCGGGGTCCCATGCCGCCCAGCACAGCGTCAGGGTTTCAGCTTGGGCTGCGGATGCGAGGCTGGCCACTGCCAGCGCGCCTGCCGCCGTTGTCGTCATAAAACTGCGTTTCATTCCGTGTCCTCCTCCTCAGGATCTGTGACCGGCCCAGCCTCTTCGCTGTACATGCCACCTGACATGACGGTAATGAGGCACGTGCATCAAGACAAGCGTTTTTTGAGACACGTGCATCAAGACCTGCTATGTCGGGGTATCAAAGCACTGCTGATGCTTGGGTTGCTTGCGGGCAAATCACTGATAAGCTGATCGAAATGAACAGAAGTCTAGACCAGAAAACAATGTTGCGGCCCACGACAAAGGACTTGGCCAAATCCGCCGGAGTCAGCCGCGCCACCGTAGACCGCGTCCTGAACGGGCGCGAGGGCGTGCGTCAGGAGACCGTCGACCGCGTGAACAAGGCAATCGCAGAGTTGGGATTCGTTCGCAATTTGCAGGCCGCCAATCTGGCCAGATCACAAAGCTATCAGTTCATTTTTGCGCTGCCGCGCTCAGGAGACCAGTTTCTTGGTCAGATCGTTCGCCGTATTCAGGAGGCAGAGACGCTGTTCTCTGCTGATCATGTCTGGTGCGATGTGCATCACATCAACGAAAACGACCCGCACAGTATTTCCGCCTATCTGTCGTCCTTGTCCAAGACCGATGTGGCAGGTGTGGCGATCATGTCGCCTGAATCGCCGCAAGTGCGCGACGCGATTACCCGTTTGCAGGAACGCGGGGTCGCTACCTTGCCGTTCATCTCCAACCAGACGCTTATGGATGCCGACTGGGTCGGGATCGATAACCGCGCGGCGGGGGCGACGGCGGGTCTTTTGCTCGGGCAGTTCGCAGGGGGGCGCCGGGGCACCCTTATGGTCATTGCCGAAAGCATGCAGTCGCGCGACAGTCTGGAGCGTCGGCTGGGCTTTGATCGGGAGATTTGCGAAAACTTCCCCGGACTGCGCGCGCTGCCGTCGCTGGAAACCTACGGCAACGCAGACCGCGCCCGCGCTATCATCGGCACCAGCCTTGCGGTGCATCCTGACATCGTCGGTATCTACATCATGGCGTCAGAGGCGCGCACGCCCCTATCGATCATCACCGACATGCGTGTACCACGCAGCGTCATCAGGATCGCGCATGAACGCACGCCCTTTACAGAACAGGCGTTGCGTGACCGCACGCTAGACGGCATCATCGCGCAGGATGCAGGTCACCTTGTGCGCAGCGCCATCCGGCGGTTGAAAGGGATCGTTGATCGCCGCAAAACACTTTTATCACAAGAGCAGATCAGGATCGAAATATTGCTGCGGACGAATATTTGAGAAAGTCTCCGTAAGCTGTGTGGGTCAGCGATGTGAACTTTGCTGACCAAATTAACTGTAATTCTTGTAATCACCAGCATAGCCGAAGTGTTTGAGACCAGTTGCGCTCCACTGGATGGAAGTACGGGCCTGCTACTTCCTACCTGTGGAATACTTCCACGTCGTCTTCATCCCCC
>CALGEE010000047.1 GCA_937881525.1 uncultured Sphingomonadales bacterium
CGTCGGCCGCCAGCAATTCTTCAAGATGGGCTAGGTCATTGTGCCGCCATACGCGCTTTTCACAGCCTGCATTTCGAATGCCAGCAATCATTGATGCATGATTGAGTTCATCTGAGTAGATTATGCAACCCGGCAGAACCTTGGCGAGCGTGGATAAGGTCGCGTCGTTCGAAACATAACCAGATGTGAATAGCAAAGCACCATTCTTGCCATGCAAATCGGCCAGCTCATGTTCCAGTTCGACGTGATAATGGGTGTTGCCACCAATGTTACGTGTGCCGCCAGATCCAGCGCCAACATCATGGAGCGCGTTTTCCATCGCGCTAATGACGTCCGGATGTTGCCCCATGCAAAGATAATCGTTTGAGCACCACACGGTTATGTCTTTGGGTCCGTTATGTCCGGCAAAGCACCGCGCGTTAGGGTAATTACCCTTGTTCCGCAGAATGTCGATAAAAACGCGATAGCGACCTTCGGAATGAAGTCGGTCAATCGCTTCTTCAAAAATTGCGTTATAATTCACGGATAATGACCCCGGCAGTTGAACCGCGCACGCGGCTTATTGTTGCTTATTAATCGCGGAAAATACAAAAATCTAGCGCGAACGACTTGCAACAAGCGTCATTCCAGTTTCGTTATTGTGATAATTGCGTTCAGAGTGATCCGATCCGTGTCAAACCAAAGCCAGACAATGCCGGAAGCAACGCGTTTAGCTTAGCAACTGGCCCGGTTGTTACAAAAGTTGCTTCCTCGGGATCGACGGGCCAAGTTTGGTCCTTTGTCAAATGGCGAACACGCCGCGCGATGCCCGCTCCGCCGTCAACAAATTTCACATGTGGTGCGGCAGCGCGTAACTCATCTTCTATCAGAGGAAAATGCGTGCAACCAAGCACAACGACATCAAGTCGTGCCCCATCTGGTTGGTCTATCAGCCCAGCCATGGCCCTTACATAAACTGCGGGATCAACTGGTTCACCGCGTATTTTTGCCTCGGCTGCACTTACAAGTTCAGGCGCAGCGTGACGCAGCAACGTCATATCTGGTGCATGGTCGGCATAGAGTTTGTCGACATAGCTTTGGCGAACTGTCGCAGCGGTGCCCAACAGACCAATGACACCGCTTTGTGTTGCTTCAGCCGCTGGTTTGATTGCCGGAACAGTGCCTACCACCGGCACGTCTAACGCCGCGCGCACATGTGTTAGTGCGATTGTGCACGCAGTGTTGCAGGCAATTGTCACAAGACGCGGCTGGTAACGCTCAACCAAACGGCCGAGCAAAGCAGGCAACCGCACCGAAATCTCCGCCTCGGTTTTGGTTCCGTAAGGCAGACCCGCGCAATCGGCTGCGAAAACAATTGGAGCGTTGGGCAAAGCGGCTTGGACGGCTTTTAGGACCGAAAGCCCGCCAATGCCGGAATCAAAAAACAAAAGCGGCGCGCTGCTGGCGATAAACGACATGCCACATCGATAAACGGTAGCGGCCGTACTTGCAAGCCGACAGCCTTGAGCGCGTGGAACAAAGCGGCTACGTAATAGAGATATTTAGAGGATTCGTCTGGTGAGTGATCTTTGGTTAAACATGGGTGCCGGTCTTGTGCTTGGCTATGCGCTTGGCGCCATCCCGTTCGGTTTACTCCTGACGCGCTTGTCCGGTGGTGGCGACATCCGAACAATCGGCTCAGGGAACATCGGCGCCACCAACGTCCTGCGTACAGGACGCAAGGGTATGGCTGCACTCACATTAATCCTTGATATGCTCAAAGGATTTTGTGCGGTCTGGTTAGCCACCCATTATCTCCCTGGGGGCGAGATACTCGCAGCTGCAGGCGCGTTTTTCGGTCATCTGTACCCCGTGTGGCTTAGGTTTAAGGGTGGCAAAGGTTCTGCAACTTATGGCGGCATCTTGTTTAGCCTGTTCTGGCAGGGCGGGGTCATTTACGCGATCATGTGGTTCGGCGTTCTAACAATTTCACGCTTATCGTCTGGTGCGAGCCTAACAGCTGCCCTCTCGGCACCCATTGCCGCCGCAATCCTTGGATATTATAATTTGGTGCCAATGCTTTCCGTGTGCACGCTCATCATCTTTTGGAAGCACTGGGGTAATATCGAGCGCCTAATGGCTGGCACAGAACCCCGCATCGGTAAAAGCAAAAGCTGACTGCGGTGACTTTTGGCAGCCAGATCCATGTTGATCAGCTCCACTTGATAAGGTCACCCAATATTGGGCCTGTTAGTTATCGCCAGCTCATGTCGCGCTTGGGCAGTGCAAAGGCAACTTTGAGGGGTTACCTGACCTTGTGCGGCACGGCGGTGGCAAGCAGATGGCGCTGGCCAATGAGGCCGCTATTGGAAGGGAGTTTCAAATTACGCGTGCTTTCGGTGCGCGACATGTGTTCGCGGGTGATGCTGACTATCCGCTCCTGCTATCGCACCTCGACAATGCGCCGGTAGGCACAGAATAGTTTGGGCGGCAATCTGGCAGCAGTCAAGCAACAGTTCAGATGGTATTACTGGAATTTGAACTGGCCGGACAATTGGATCGCGGGGCAGGCGGCAAGGTGCGTTTTAAAGCATGAAATAACATCGCATTTTTCATCTTGACGGGGGGCGCCTTACCCGGTCAGCCTGCACGCGTACGCGAGAGATTTTAGAAAAGCACAATATATCATGCAATTAGTTATTGTTGAATCACCTGCAAAAGCCAAAACGATCGAGAAATATTTGGGCCATGGTTTCAAGGTGCTGGCCTCTTACGGCCATATCCGTGACCTACCGCCCAAGGATGGATCGGTCGACCCTGACAATGGGTTTGAAATGCTATGGGATAACTATGCCGACAAGGCAAAGCAGCTCAAGGCTATCACGGACGAGGCCAAGAAGGCAGATAGCTTAATCCTTGCGACCGACCCCGACCGCGAAGGTGAGGCAATCAGCTGGCATGTGCAGGAAGTGCTTGCGAAGCAAAAGGCGCTGCCTGCTAAGGTCGGCCGCGTAACCTTTAACGCCATTACCAAGCAAGCCGTGACCGATGCGATGAAGCACCCACGCGCACTGGATGTCGACCTCATCGATGCCTATCGCGCCCGCCGCGCACTCGATTATCTGGTTGGTTTTACTCTTTCGCCTGTCTTGTGGCGCAAATTGCCCAGCGCAAAATCTGCCGGGCGTGTGCAGTCGGTCGCGTTGCGCCTAATCGTTGAACGCGAACGCGAAATCGAGGCCTTCCGTGCGCAGGAATATTGGTCCGTCAAAGCCGGCATGGAGCATAAGGGGCAAAAATTTGATGCCCGTTTGATCCAGTATCTTGGCAAGAAGCTCGACAAGATGGATTTGAAAACTGAAGGGGATGCAGAGCAAGCCCGCCTTGCAGTGGAAGCCGGCAAATTTACCGTCGAGACCGTTGAGACCAAACCTGTCACCCGCAATCCACAGCCGCCCTTTACGACGTCCACGTTGCAGCAAGAAGCCGCCCGTAAGCTTGGTTTTTCCGCAAGCCATACGATGCGTATAGCGCAGGGCCTATATGAAGACGGCGCGATTACCTACATGCGGACCGATGGCGTCCAGATGGACCACAGCGCCATTTCCGCTGCGCGTAAATCCATCTCCGACCGCTTTGACAGTGGATATTTACCGGATAAACCTCGCGTTTATCAAACGAAGGCAAAAAATGCGCAGGAAGCGCATGAGGCAATTCGCCCAACAGATTTTAACAAGGACAAAGCAGGTTCAGGGGATCATGGTCGCCTTTATGACCTGATTTTTAAACGTGCAATGGCGAGCCAGATGGCCTCGGCGCGGATGGAACGCATCACAATCGATTTTCTTGATGGCACCGGACAAACAGGGTTGCGCGCAACCGGACAGGTCATGAAATTCCCCGGTTTCCTTGCCGTGTATGAAGAAGGCCGTGACGATAGTGACAGCGAAGACAGCGCCATCTTGCCAGCCATCGCCGTTGGCGACGCGCCTGCGAAGCACGCTGCGGAAAAGATCCAGCACTTTACGCAGCCGCCACCGCGTTTCTCCGAAGCGACGTTGGTGAAGCGTCTTGAAGAGTTGGGGATCGGCCGCCCATCGACATACGCGTCAACTATTCAGGTTCTAAAAGACCGCACATATGTACGTGTGGAAAAAAATCGTTTTTTTGCAGAGGAATCTGGGCGATTTCTTACAGCATTTCTTGAACGGTTTTTTGAACGTTATGTCGCGTATGATTACACCGCTGGCCTAGAGGATCAGTTGGATGAAATTAGTGGTGGCCGTGCCAATTGGCAGTCATTTCTTGAGGCTTTTTGGCGTGATTTTAAGCCGATGACGGCTGAGGTCATGGAGCAGAAACCGTCAGAGGTTACCGCCGAACTTGATATATTCTTATCACCATATCTATTTCCCGAACGCGAAGACGGCACTGATCCAAGACTTTGCCTCAAATGTGGAGAGGGCAGGCTTGCATTGCGCGGTGGAAAATTTGGTGCGTTTGTTGCGTGTTCAAATTACCCCGACTGCAAATATACTCGCAAATTCGCGCAGCCCGGCGGCGAAAATGGTGAAGATACCGGCCCCGAGATTCTAGGTCAGCATCCTGAAACCCAATTGGAAGTGACCCGGAAATCTGGGCGCTTTGGCCCTTATTTTGAAACGGGCGAGGGAACTGATGTAAAGCGAGCCTCAATACCGAAAGATATTCCGGCAGAAGATATTGGGTTAGAATGGGCTGTGAAGCTGCTGTCATTGCCCCGCACCATCGGGACACACCCAGAAAGCGGTGAACCAGTGATGGCAAGCATTGGTCGTTATGGGCCTTATCTTGCGCATAATGGTAAATATGCCCGTTTGCAGTCAACCACCGAGGTGTTCGAAACCGGAATGAACAGCGCGGTTGTGAAGTTGGCCGAAGCTTTGGCTAACCCAGGCCGTGGGCGTGGTGCCGCACGTGCACCGTTGAAAGAATTAGGCAGGCATCCGCGCACTGAAGCTGAAATCAAGCTCATGGAGGGCCGCTTTGGTCCTTATGTGACCGATGGCACCACCAATGCGACATTGCCCAAGTCGATTTCGCCTGATGCGCTCACACTTGAAGAAGCCGCGCAGCTAATCGATGCACGTGCAGCTATGCCGCCAAAGGGCAAGGTGAAGAAAAAGGCTGCGCCGAAAAAGAAAGCTGCGCCAAAGAAAGCAGTGGCAAAGCCAAAGTTTGCCCCTAAAACAAAGAAAGCGGAGTAGATAGCCCTACTTCAGACAACCGGAACGTCCTTTGGGAAGTAAGATGCTGAAGCACGTTCAGCTTACTTATTGGCTTGTCAGGGCTTCTGTTACTCCACCCACTCAAGCCCAATATCGCGGTATAGGCTGCGGTCTTCGTCCCATTTCGCATGCACTTTTACATGCAAATAAAGATGAACTTTAACACCCATTAGCTTTGCCAGTTCAAGGCGTGCTGCTTCGCCAATCGCTTTAATCCGCGTGCCACCTTTGCCTAATACAATCGCACGCTGGGTCGGCCGGGCGACGAGTATCTGCTGGTGAATTTCCAGCGACCCGTCTTCACGCTCGCTATACTTTTCGGTCTCAACCGCACTGGCATATGGCAGTTCTTCGTGCAGTTGCAGATAGAGCTGTTCCCGCGTGATTTCGGAGGCGATCAGCCGGTCTGTGGCATCGGAAACTTGATCCTCAGGGAAATGCCATTCTCCCTCAGGCATATTGTCGGCAAGCGCGGTTTTGAATTCTTCAAGGCCATCACCCGTTGCCGCGCTGATATAATAGATCTGCTCAAACGCGCATTTATCGGTCAATTTCGTCGTGAGCGCGAGCAGCTTATCCTTGGCTGCAATATCGACCTTGTTCAAAACAAGCCATTTACGTTCAGGCCGATTTTTTAGACCATCGAGAATTTTTTCCACCTTTGGTCCAGCACCAGCCCGGCCATCGACGATCAATGCGATCATGTCGGCGTCGCCCGCGCCATCCCACGCCGCCGCGACCATGGCGCGATCAAACTTACGCTGTGCCGCAAAAATTCCCGGTGTATCGACTAAAATGATCTGCGTTTCACCAGCCAGCGCCACTCCCAACATGCGCGTACGGGTAGTTTGTGCCTTTGGACTGACGATAGCGACCTTTTGTCCGACGAGAGCGTTGACCAAGGTCGACTTTCCGGCATTTGGCGCGCCGATAATGGCAACATGTCCGCATTTCTTGGTCATGCGTTGGTTTCCAAAAAGGCAAGTGCTGCGGCGGTTTCGGCCGCCTGTTTGCTGTTCGCGCTCGCAGTGACGGGGGTAAAACCCTTCACGGTAACGGTGATTTCAAATATTATAGCGTGGGGAGGACCTTCTTTTTTTGTGACAACATATTCTGGAACCTTGCATCCATGGGCGGCGCACCATTCTTGCAATTCGGATTTGGGGTGCTTTGGAGCGCCATTTGCGGTTTCAAGAAGTGGCGCCCAGAGTTGTTCTATAAGCTTGCGCGTAGCATTTAGGCCGCGATCAAGATACAACGCGCCAATAATTGCTTCCATGACATCACCCAACACATTCTCACTTTGTTGAGCGCCATCGTCACGGGCCTGCTTCCCAAGCCGCAAATAAGCCGCAAGGCCAATTTTTCGAGCAATTTCGGCGCATGTCGCGCCAGATACAAGGGCGTTTAAACGATGCGACAAGCGTCCTTCTGCTTCGTCGCTGTACCGGTGATACAGCATTTCAGCTATGACGAGGCCCAATATTCGATCGCCCAAAAATTCGAGGCGTTGATAATCCGGTTGCCCGGTGCTTCCGTGGGTTAATGCGCGGTTATACAGAGCCCAATCTGACGGCTGCTCAGGAAGCAATCCCACCAGCCAGATCTCCTGATCGCTGCCAATCAAAATCCACGTCCAATGCGTTCAGGGCGCACTGCAGTGAACCAGGTCCATGGCAGCAACCAATGCGACGACCCGTCGGTCGAGAAAACGGATACAAGCGCGCGGCCGACTAAGTTTTTCTGCGGTACAATGCCAATGGCGCCGGGCTTGTCGATGGGCGTCCAACGACTGTCTGCACTCCGGTCGCGATTGTCACCCATCAGGAATAGATCATCCTCACCGACAACAAAGGCCTGGGTATTGTCGCCCTCAAGCCCGTTTTGCAGATCCAATATTTCGTAGCTTTTGCCTTCGGGTAATGTCTCGCGATATCGCGGATAACGGCATTGTGAACCACCGTCGGCGCTGGGTTCTTCCATGTCGGGCCGCCAGCAAGGGAAGGGATTACGGTCAAGCTCAGCTGTGTCCCGCATATTTTGCGTAACGGGGATAACAAGGTCGGCAATGCGTTCCTTTTTAACCGCCATACCATTGATTTCCAATATGCCGCCCCGCATTTGAATGACGTCACCAGGAAGGCCAATGACGCGCTTGATGTAATCGGTTCCATTTGTCATTGGCGCCTTGAAAACAACAACATCGCCACGCGATGGTTGGCTGGCAAAAATACGGCCCGGAATGATAGGTAACGATAGCGGCACGCTATATTTTGAATAGCCATAAGGCCATTTTGCTACCAACAGATAATCCCCAATCAATAAGCGTGGCTGCATCGATTCAGACGGAATGTTGAATGGCGAAACGATGAAACTGCGTATCACAAACACGAACAAAGCGAGCTTTAAAAGGAAGCTTCCATATTCGCGCCATTCGGACGCTTGTGTTGGCGCAGCCTGCGTTTCGGACACTGCCGCAGCTACATCGTTCGGCTTTTCGGTGGTTGAAGTCACAAATTCTCGCAAAAAAAGGTCGGCTAGCGACAGATTGACTGGTCTTTTACAGCGTAGGCGCGTTATTTGCCAGTGCCGAGATTCACTGTCGGCCTCGATGCCATCATTTAAGGGACAAAAAATGACTGATACCCCCTGGACACAACTGGAAAAGCATCAGCCACAATCGCTTATCGATCTCTTCAAGTCGGACAAGGATCGCGTCGAGAAAATGACTATCCAGTTGTCAGGTTTACGGTTCGATTTGTCGAAGACGCATCTCGACAGCATCGTGGTTGGTCAATTTGAAAAGCTTGCGGCGGACATGGAACTTGACGGCTTAAAAGCAGCTTTATTCGCTGGCGCCGCCATCAACGTCACAGAGGGCCGCGCGGCAGAGCATCCAGCAGAACGCGGCAATGGTGATGCGAATTCTGTTGCGCATGCGCGTGCGCTTCAGGACAGAATGCGCGGATTAGTTGAGGCAATCGACGCTGGCTTTATGGGAGATATTCAGCACATATTGCATATTGGCATTGGCGGATCGGCGCTTGGCCCAAAATTACTCGTCGATGCGCTCGGACGCGACGGCGCGCGATATGATGTAAAGGTTGTGTCAAATGTTGATGGTGCGGCGCTTACCGAAGCGGTGACGAATATGGATCCGCACAAGACCATTATCGCTGTTGCATCCAAAACCTTCACCACGACCGAAACTTTGCTCAATGCCACAAGCGCCATGGAGTGGATGCGTGAGGGTGGTGTTGCGGACCCATATGCGCAGTTCGTGGCGCTTACCGCTTATCCAGATAAAGCTATTGAGTGGGGCATCGACGAAAGCCGCATATTGCCTTTTAACGAAGCCGTTGGCGGACGGTACTCCTTGTGGTGCTCAATCGGCTTTCCGGTTGCACTTGGCCTTGGCTGGTCGGTGTATGCCGAATTGCTAAAGGGCGCGGACGCAATGGATCGGCATTTCCGCGATGCCCCTATGTTGGAGAACGCACCAACAATGGCTGCATTTTCTGATCTTTATTATGCCCAGACTAAGTCGTGCCAGACACGGGCAGTGTTTGCTTATGATGACCGCTTGCGCTTGTTGCCTGATTATCTGCAGCAGCTTGAAATGGAATCGAACGGTAAATCAGTCACCGCCGATGGCGTTCCGCTGGGTCGGAACAGCGCGCCAGTCACTTGGGGCGGCGCGGGCACCGATGCGCAACACGCCGTTTTCCAACTTCTTCATCAAGGAACGCACCTTATCCCCGTTGAATTCATCGCCAGCAAAACGCCGGGGCATGATTTTGATACCGCCCATCATGAGACCTTGTTGGTCAACTGCTTCGCCCAAGGCGCAGCATTGATGGCAGGACAGCAATCCGATGATTTGGCGCACAATTATGTTGGCAATCGGCCTTCAACAACGATCTTGTTAGATGATGTCACACCGTCAACAGTCGGCGCATTGATTGCCTTTTACGAGCATCGTACGTTCGTTAACGCAGCTTTGTTGGGTATAAACCCCTTTGACCAATTCGGTGTTGAGCTCGGTAAGCAAATTGCCAAAAGCATCACGGACAACAGACCAAGCGGCTTTGATCCGTCCACTACAGCGCTGATAGAGGCGGCGCTTGGGGAGATCTAAGCAACGCGCGTTTGTTCGATAAGGCAGCGCGAGAATTCTCGTTGGTAAAAGCATGCATGAGTGACCATATCGCGGGCACCGAGGAAAGAAAAATATATGGCTCAGTTTGATTATGACCTTTTCGTCATTGGCGCGGGCTCCGGCGGCGTCCGCGCTTCTCGGATCGCCGCATCGCACGGCGCGCGTGTTGCTGTGGCCGAAGAGCATCGCGTCGGAGGCACATGCGTAATCCGAGGCTGCGTACCCAAAAAGTTGCTGGTATATGGTTCCCACTTCGCTGAAGATTTGAAGGACGCGCAGCGTTTTGGCTGGACCACAGAAGGCGCGACATTCGATTGGAACATATTGCGCGACAATGTGGCTGCTGAGGTAAACCGATTAGAAGGCCTTTATGGCCAGACGCTGGGTAGCAATAAGGTTGAGGTGTTCCACGAGCGAGCTGTTTTGACGGGTGCAAACAGCGTTCAGCTTTCCAGCGGGCGCACCATTTCGGCAGCTAACATTCTGATTGCGACCGGTGCGTGGCCTTCTGTGCCGGATATTCCTGGCGCCGGCCATGGTATCACCTCGAACGAAGTATTTAGCCTACCGGAATTACCCAAGCGCGCAGTGATTGCTGGCGGCGGGTATATTGCGAATGAATTCGTATGTATTTTCAATGAGCTGGGCGTAAAAGTTAATCTTGTAACGCATGGTGACCGCGTGTTGCGCAGCTATGATGATGAAATTGTCGACAGGCTTGTTCAGATTAGTCGGCATAAGGGTATAGATATCCGTTTCAACTTTCGTTTCAAATCCATCATCAAGCAGGATGACGGCAGCTTGTTGATTGAAAGCACCGATAGAAGCACGATTGAGACCGATCTGTTGTTGTGGGCCATCGGACGCACACCACACACTATCGGACTTGGGCTTGAGGACATTGGCGTTCAGTTGGGGAAGGACGGCGCC
>CALGEE010000048.1 GCA_937881525.1 uncultured Sphingomonadales bacterium
CATTCAACAACCGGCGGCGGATCAAGCTCGGCGCCGATGGCCGTTACGCCTTCAGTTCAAAAATGCCGCGCGGATATAGCTGTCCTCCGGGTGGCGCCACGGAACGTCTGATGCAGGCGCTTGGTCGCCATGGTGATCGCCCGGCGCATGTCCATTTCTTCATCGAAGCCCCAGGCTACCGAACGCTCACAACACAGATTAACTTTGGCGATGATCCCCGCGCCCATGATGACTTCGCATTTGGTACACGCGAAGGACTGTTGCCGGTTCCCGATCGCAGTGGCGGCAGTCCTGTTATTGTGTTCGATTTCGAACTTCAAAAAGCTCGTTCGGATACCGATCAGGCTTTATCGGCGCGTCCGCGCGCAGAAGCCTGACGCTGCATCGTGCAAAAGATTTATCCCTCGCCAGCGGCAGCACTCGATGGCATTTTGTTCGATGGTATGACAATTATGTCGGGAGGGTTCGGGCTTTCCGGCAATCCGGAGAGCCTGATCCCCGAGATCAAGGTTTCGGGCGTGAAGGGGCTGACGGTGATTTCCAACAATGCCGGAGCCGATGGTTTTGGCCTGTGGATGTTGCTCCAGACCCGGCAAATTGCCAAAATGATTAGCTCATACGTTGGCGATAACAAGCTCTTCGAGCAACAATATCTCTCGGGTGAGCTTGAACTGGAGTTGAACCCGCAGGGGACGCTCGCCGAACGCATCCGCGCGGGCGGGGCAGGAATTCCGGCTTTCTATACCAAGACAGGGGTGGGTACCGTAGTGGCCGATGGAAAGCCGGTCGAAGCATTCGAGGGTGAGGATTATGTCCGAGAAACCTGGCTCCGCGCTGATCTATCAATCATAAAAGCTTGGCGCGCCGACACTGCCGGAAATCTCATGTTCCGCAAGACCGCGCGCAACTTCAATGCACCCATGGCGACAGCCGGAAAGATCACCGTGGTCGAGGCTGAAGAAATAGTCGAGCCGGGTACATTTGACTCAGACGCGATCCACGTTCCCGGCATTTACGTCAACCGAATCGTCAAGAGTACGATTAATGAGAAGCGGATCGAAAAGCTGACCGTGCGGGAACGGGCGTGAGCGATACTCGGACCATCATTACGGATGACGGCTGCGTCATCGCTTGCGACTATCGGCCGCACGGAGATGCGCCGACGGTGGTGCTGTCGCCGTCGCTGGGGACAGCGATGGCACTGTTCGACGCACAGGTTGAGGCGCTCGCCGACTGCTACTCCATCTTGCGCTATGATCCGCGCGGACATGGCAGTTCGGCAATTCCAGAGGGTGGCTATTCGCTCGATCGGTTGGGTCGCGACGTCATTGGTCTACTTGACGCCTTTGATATCGACCGCGCGCATTTTGTTGGCGTATCGCTGGGTGGAATGACCGGACAGTGGATGGGATACCGCGCGCCCGAGCGGCTGTTGAGCCTGACCCTTGCCAACACCTCCGCCTATATGGGACCACCGACGGGATGGGCAGACCGGATCCGTACCGTGCTCGACATGGGGATGGACGCGATGGTCGAGCCCGTAATCGAACGTTGGTTTACGACGACCTTCCGCTCAACTTGCGAAACCGAAGTCGCGCGGATCGCAGCTATGCTCGCCGCGACGGCACCAAAAGGATATGCTGGGTGCTGCGCCGCAATCCGCGACATGGATTTACGCAGGACAGCAAGCCTTATTGATGTACCCACTCTGGTTATTGCCGGGGCGCAAGATCCGGCAACCCCACCTGAGCATGCGAATTATCTCGCATCTGCCATTGATGGGGCGAAACTGGTAACGCTCGACGCAGCGCATCTTAGCAATGTTGAGCAAACCACGCTGTTCAATAACGCCTTGCTCCGTTTTCTGGAAAGCCCATGACCGATCTTCGTCAGGATTTTCTGGACGGGATGAGCTTCGTTGCCGCGACCGTCAATGTTGTGGCAACCGATGGTCCTGCCGGTCGAGTGGGTACTACTGTCTCCGCAATGTCATCGGTATCGGCAGATACGAAGAAGCCGACATTGCTCATCTGCGTCAATGACAACAGTGCCGGGGCTGCACACATCATCGAAAATGGTGTTTTCACGGTCAACATATTGCGCGATGATCAGTCGTTTGTGTCTGACACCTTTGCGGGCCGTTATGGCGACAAGGGGGAAGCGAAGTTCGCTTGCGCTAAGTGGGACAAGGGAAGCACAGGTGCTCCAGTCTTGAGCGGCGCTTTGGCCAGCTTTGATTGTCGTCTGATTCGTGATCAACTGGTCGGACAGCATCACGTGTTTTTTGGCGAAGTCCAGCAGGTGCATCTGGCCGATAAAGGGAAGGCTTTGATATACGCCAACCGCGCCTACAGTGCCGCCTTCCGTCTCCCTCCCGCTAGGGGTCAGCAAGTCAGTGACGGTTACCTACCCTTATCCATTGCATGCCTTTCCAGCTTCGCCCCATTCCATTTGCCTCGCTTGCTAATGAAAATACGTGATCGACATCCTCGCCTAGAGGTCGATGTCCTAGAAGGCGATCAGGCGCAGGTTGCGTATATGGTCGAAACGGGTGAAGCCATGATTGGGCTGATGTACGACCGGGATTTACCTGATGCGCTCGAGGGCGAGGCACTCAGGGAACAGTCGCCCTACGCTCTGTTCGCGGCGGAAGACCCGCGTGCTGGATCCGATACGGTTTCATTGCATGACCTTGTTGACGATCCACTTGTGCTGCTCGATCAGCCAATCAGTCGCGAATATGTCAACGGGCTTTTTGCTGCTATCGGTCGGGATCCGAATATCGCCATGAAGACTGCATCGTTCGAATTGGTTCGAAGCCTGGTGGGAAATGGGTTGGGTTATTCACTGCTGGTAACAAAGCCGGCCGGCAACATTAGCTATGATGGCAAGCGACTAGAGATACGGCCCTTGAAAGGTAGGCATGATCCTGTCGCGCTCGCGCTGGTCCGGCGCCAGAATGGTAAGCTTTCAGAAAAAGCAGAGGATTTTTCTGATATTTGCCGCGCCTACTTCACAGGCCAGCAATGCTGAACATTCTCAAGCGCACCGGAATGTCAGCGCTCCAACTGCGCGTGATTGCGCTGTGTACCTGCGTCAACATGCTCGACGGTTTTGATATCCTTGCCATGGCCTACACAGCGCCTGCTGTTGGCAAACTATGGGCGCTTTCTCCGAGCCGGCTCGGCGTGCTTTTCAGTCTTGGATTGACAGGGATGATGGCAGGGTCAATATTCTTGGCACCACTTGCCGACCGTTTCGGGAGGCGTCCGATGATCCTGTCCTGCCTTTTGGTAGCGACCCTGTCCATGTTCGCGGCCGCAAACTCCGGCGACCTTTTGTCGTTGGGTTGCGCGCGCGTAGCGACAGGGCTTGCGATCGGTGCAATCTTGCCTTGTATGAACACGATGGTCGCTGAATATGCGTCACCGCGGTCCCGCGCTACGGCCGTAGCGGTAATGCAGGCCGGTTTTGCAATTGGCGCATCGCTGGGAGGATTTCTGGCAATCTGGCTGCTCGGCCGTTTTGGCTGGACAGCAGTATTCCATGCTGGTGCGATCATGACTTGCCTGCTTGTGCCTGCCGTTTATCTGGGCATGCCTGAGTCCTTGGCATATCTGGCACGCAAACCAACCCGCGCCGCCGAACATGCCGCGTTGCTTGCTCGCCTTGGCGATGTAGGGGATGAGGCAAAGCTGCCCTCATCCAACGTCAATATCGTTTTGCCAGGGTGGAAAGAACTCGCGGACGTTCGAACACCTCTTACGTTGATCGCAACGAGTTTCTTCTCCTGTGTCATGGTCTTCTATTTCCTGACCAGCTGGGTACCCAAAATTTTAGTTGATACCGGTTTTGGCGAAGGGCTAGCTGTCTCGGCGGGCGCGCTGCTTACATCCGGGGGGATCCTTGCAGCTTTTGTCCTTGGTTGGTTATCCTACCGGCGCTCACTAGTTACTGTTGTAGCGGCCTCG
>CALGEE010000049.1 GCA_937881525.1 uncultured Sphingomonadales bacterium
TGTGAGATTTTTCTCCAGTGCATGATGAGTAATCTGAGCTGTTTTGTCATAGCCAATTACTGGAGACAGGGCTGTTGCAAGCATCAGAGAGCTCTCGACATATGCCGCAATCTTTTCTCGATTGGGTTCGCAGCCTTCAATCAGAAACTTACGGAAGTTGGTGCATCCATCGGTCATCAGCGTGATCGAATTGCAAATATTATGAATGATCAGGGGCTTGTAAACGTTCATCTCCAGATAGCCACTCGCCCCACCAAAGCCGACCGCCACATCGTTGGCCATCACTTGGACGGCAAGCATGGTTAGAGCTTCGCATTGGGTTGGGTTTACTTTTCCAGGCATGATCGATGAACCTGGCTCATTAGCTGGGATCTGTAACTCTGCAAAGCCAGCGCGCGGTCCGCAGGACATCAAACGAATATCATTGGCAATCTTGTAGAGCGAAACGGCGAGAGTTCGGAAAGTGCCTGAGAGTTGAACCAAGGCATCGTGAGCTCCTTGAACTGTGAACTTGTTGGGCGCCGAGATAAAGGGAAGTCCGGTCAGTTGGGCGAGTTCTTGGGCCGTCTCTTCGGCAAAACCACTGGCGGCGTTGAGCCCGGTCCCTACTGCCGTTCCACCAATTGCCAGTTGATAGACACCCTTGAGTGCATCGCGAAGACGATCAAGATTGTCGGCGAGCATGCCGGTATAGCCAGACCATTCTTGGCCGAGTGTCAAAGGCGTGGCGTCCTGCATATGGGTACGGCCAATTTTGACAATGTCATTCCATTGGCTCGCTTTGGCCGCGATGGCATCATGCAAAGCCTGAATCGCCGGAATCAGACGAGTTGTGCACTCCACTGCCGCAGCTAGATGCATCGCCGTCGGGAAAGTGTCGTTCGACGACTGGGACATATTCACATGGTCATTTGGATGCACAGGTGTCTTGGCTCCCAAGGGAGTGCCGGCGATCTGGCAGCAGCGGTTCGAAATCACCTCATTTACGTTCATGTTGAACTGGGTACCAGAACCAGTCATCCAGACGTGTAGTGGAAACATGTCGCGATGCTGGCCAGCGAGGATCTCGTTGCAGCTTTGAACGATCAATTGATGGACATTGTCTGCAAGGCGTCCATGGGCGTGATTCACGTTGGCGGCAGCCTTCTTCAATTGGGCATAGGCACTGACCATTTCGGCTGGAATCAGCTCCTTTCCGATGCTGAAATGTTCTAGAGATCGTTGGGTTTGGGCGCCCCACAGCCGGTCGGCTGGAACGGAGACCGTGCCGAGGCTGTCGGATTCGTTGCGCATGTCCGTCATTGAGACTGGGGAGGGTGGTTTTTACTAGACTGGCTCGGCCTCCCGACCCATAATAAATGTTCGCAACGGATCTTGCCAATGCAGGCTGCTTACTTAGATTGGGCAGAATTGCCAGCACGGCTAGAGACGAAATGTTAAAATGTATACGTTTGTGGACAGGCGATGATGGCCAGTCTCATTTTCAGAATGGCGCGATTGAGCTTGACTCCGGTGTCCGTGGCGACTTTCTGAGCCAAAAAACTGACGCTGTCAGCATTGCGTTTCAGCAAACGGATTCAGGCGGCTCGTTTGATTGGCATACGGCGCCAGCGCGCCAGTTTGTGATCACCCTGAGTGGCACTCTCGATTTCGTGACTCGCGAAGATAAGCATTTCACTCTTGATCCTTCTACCCTGCTGCTCGCAGAAGACACAGCAGGGGGAGGCCATTCCTGGAGATTGCTGGATGCGGAGCCCTGGCGCCGCATCTATGTGGTGTTAGCACCGGGTGCCGATGTCCGTTTCACAGCAGAGGTGCAGGCATGACCAGCGAATCGGTTGATGTGCTCCTGGTTGGAGCCGGCATCATGAGCACATCGCTTGGCGTGTTCCTCAAAGAGCTGAAGCCGGATCTGACGATCGAGATGATCGAGCGGATGCCCCAAGAAGCCCAGGAGAGTTCCGGTGCGTGGAACAACGCTGGCACGGGCCATGCGGGCAACTGTGAGCTGAACTTCACGCCGATGCGTAAGGACGGCACGATAAATATCGCCACAGCACTGGAGGTCAATGTTGAATTTGACCTATCCCGCCAGTTCTGGTCGTACCTGTTGGGCAAGGGGTTGATCGGTTCGGCCGACAGCTTTATCCATCCTGTGCCCCACATGAGCTTTGTGATGGGCAGTGATAATCAGGCCTTTCTGAAGAAGCGCCATGCCTTGATGAGTGCCCATCACTGTTATCACGGTATGGAGTATTCCGAGGATCACGCCAAGATCGCGGAATGGGCCCCCTTGGTGATGGAGGGTCGTGATGCGAGTCAGCCGGTGGCCGCAACTCACATCAACAACGGTGCTGATGTCAATTATGGCGCCCTGACATGCAACCTTCTTTCTGTGCTGCGTAAGCACACTGATTTCAGGGTGCACTTCAACGAGGAGGTGGTCAATCTGCAGCGCCGGCCTGAGGGTGGCTGGCGGGTTGATGTTAAGCATGGGGCCACGGGTAGCGAGCGCACGATCGATGCGCGTTTTGTGTTTCTTGGCGCTGGCGGCGCCGCCTTAACCCTGCTTCAGAAATCCGCCATTCCGGAATCCCACGGCTATGCCGGATTCCCGGTGAGCGGGGTCTGGTTGCGTTGCGAGAAACCCGAGGTGGTGAACCGGCACCGAGCCAAGGTTTATGGCAAGGCGGCAGCAGGCTCACCGCCGATGTCCGTGCCCCACCTGGATACGCGCATTATTGAGGGCAAGCGCTGGCTCTTGTTTGGACCCTATGCAGGCTTTTCCACCAAATTCCTGAAGAATGGTTCCTACTGCGATCTGCCTCGATCGCTGCGCCTGGCTAATATCCTGCCGATGCTTTCCGTGGCCAAAGATAATTTTCCTTTAGAGGAATATCTGGTAGGCCAGGTTTTGCAGAGCAAGGCCCATCGCTTCAATGTGCTCAGGCAGTATTACCCAGGTGTAAACGAGGACGATTGGGAGCTAGCGGTTGCTGGTCAGAGGGTTCAGATTATTAAAAAGGAGAAGCACTTTGCTGGCCAGCTTGAATTCGGTACTGAGATCGTGTCAGCGGCTGATGGCAGCTTGGTGGCGCTGCTGGGTGCCTCTCCAGGCGCCTCGACCGCTACCTACATCATGATGACCATGATTGAAACAGTCCTGCGCGATGAACTAATTGGTGATTGGAAAGCCAAAATGAGTGAAATCATTCCCTCCTATGGGCATGATCTCAAGCAGGACGCCGCCATGTTGACGAAGGTGCGAGCCGAAACGGCGGCCGTTCTTGGTTTGCAGAATGCTTGATTCCTATTGATTCGTACTGATTGATTCGTACTGAGTTAACGCAGCGGAGCAGCGCGATCGATCTGCTCCTACGGTCATTGCGATGAATCTCGCCATTGCACTAGACGCCAGCGTGGCCACTCCCTGCATGACGCGGTGGTAGGGCTGGCCTGGGTCATGGAACCCAATTTGCAGGATTAAACGGCACCTGTCAGGCCCAGCTGCTGCAGGCGCCGCACCGCGGCTTCCGCCGGCGCG
>CALGEE010000050.1 GCA_937881525.1 uncultured Sphingomonadales bacterium
CCCTGAACTTGGGCCGTGCATTTCGTGCACGGCCTTTTTTTGATCAGATATTCGCCAAACAAGGTCAGATAAACAACTGGTCGATTGACCGTAATACTTATAGACTGACCTTCTAGGCTCTGCACCTCGCGCGCGAGCTCAGCGTTTCAGCAGGGCTGTTCAACGCTCTCTACATGAAAGTATATAGGGCGAGATAATCGATACCGCCGAGGGCGTTTCGGTATCGGGTATCAGTCATGTTGGTGACCTTGTTGGCGCGCATGATGTTTGCGGTGAAACTGCGGATGCGAGCCATGATGCCGGGGTTTTTGCGCACTCTGCTGGCGTCTTCGCCCATGGTGCCATCGCGGGTGTAGTGATGCCGGTTTTCTATGCTCCAATGTTGCCGGATAGCATGGGCAGCGTCGGATGGAGTGGGCTCGAAGTTGGCAACATAATAGGCAGTCTCACTGGAGGCTTTCCAAAGGCCAGTCTTGGCATTGCGGTCGAGACGGTTGCGCTCGACGCGGACGACGGCTTTGACCAGCCTGTGCCAATCGCTATCAGCCAAGGCGTCGCCCAGGGCAAAGACCTCGGTGCGGCGCTCTTCATGGCGTGACCGGGCTTTGTCGTCGAGGCTCCGATGGCCTTGGCTGGTCGGATTATCTCGACAAAACTGGGTGATGGCGGTGAGCAGGCTCGGCTGGTTCGATTTGACCTGGACGATCAGCTGGCAGCTTGCCACAGCGGCACAGCGAAATGTTTTTTTGACAGTGCATGGCATCGGCGGTGACGACACAACCAGCCAAGCCGAGTTCACTGATGAGGCGTTGGACAGCCGGGATTTCGTTGGATTTGTCATCAATCTCGATATGCCCGAGGACCAATGCGCTGTCCGCCTCGAAGGCGCTCACCAGGTGACAGGCCTTCTGGTCGGCAAAGTGGTCGTAGCTGCCGCGCAGGGTCTTGCCATCTAAGGCGACCACGCGCAGGCCCTGCCCGCCCGCGCTTTCTCGCAAGACCTCACCATGCAGGCGGAATGCCCGCTCAACCGCGCCCCCGTCCAGCCCCTGCAGGACGATGCGGATCGTAGTGTAGGCTGGCGCGCGGCGCCAGGAAAGCCCGAAATGCGTCCGCAGCCGCTCCAGATGGACTTCGATGAAGGAATGAATGCCACGGTAAGAATTCGCCCCCGCCATCATTGCCAGGATCGAAAACAGCATGACGTGGGGCAGCTTGTAGAGCTTGCCTTCTGCCCGGCGTGGATCCTCGATCTTAGCCAACAATTCGAGCAAGTGAGCAAAGGGACTTTCCATGGCAACCGTCCTCCTCTTGGGTTGCCTGCTATAGATTCACACATTTCCCGAGATTCGAATCCCAAATCTTTCCGCCAGCGCGCTTATTTTGGCTCCTGTGGCATTTCAGACTCACTTCAAAGAACAGAGCGTTGAACAGCCCTGGTGCATCAGGGCGGTCAGCTTCTCTTGCTTGTTCCTGTTGACCGCTTCTCGTATGCGGGTCTGCGCATGTGACACGGCTGACCGGCTCTGCGTCCGGACCGTGGTTTGCTCGCCCGCATTTCCCGCGGTCCCGCGCCTTCCCTCCACTGGCTCCGCCGCGACGGTCGTCGCTTTGTTCACCAGCTTCGCAGGTACTATGCACGAGTCCGACTTCTCTGCGCCGTGCGTCATGGGCTTCGGCCTCCGGCCTTCCCCATGCGGCCCTCAGCCCGGCTGGCCGGGGCGACGCAGAGATCTCTCGGTTCCCGCACAGAAGGTGTACGCACATGCCAGGGTCTAACGACGACGCGGAGCCCGAACGTCGCTTGCATAGCACGACGAACGATGTTGCCTTCTGCCGACTGGAGAGCATCGGCGCTCCGATTGTGAAGTCTTACGCCGCTCAATGGCTGGCCTATGCGCGCCCCTGTCAACGCTTCGCACGCCGCCTCGCGACGACGCCCGCATGAATCGGGGGCGATGTGGATCGCTACTCCTTCATCGTAAGGGACTTTCACCCTCTACCTCCTGCCGGTTTATACC
>CALGEE010000051.1 GCA_937881525.1 uncultured Sphingomonadales bacterium
AAGGAGGAAAGCCCGCCCTTGACCCGCAACTGACACGAAATCCATAATCAGAGATCGGTCACTTCTCGATGGAAAACCCGGGTCACTTCTCAGTGGAAATTAACAGCCAGCGGCTTTAAAACTGGGATGGGCGGCGGGGCAGGGGTGCTTACTTATCCGGGATGCACTTTAGGTATAAGCGCGCGAACCTCATGAGGGTCTGGTCGGACTTGCCGTTGATCTTCCTTCGCCTACCGCATAGTGGCTGTTCTTCAAGAGCGACTTGGACCGCCGCGCCAGCGAGGGAAGCCGTAGCCGTTGACCATGACCACATCGATGTCGTCCGGGCTTTGCGCAATTCCCTCGGACACGATCGCGTTCGCTTCGGATCGCATGCGCTGCAGGATACGCTCCATGATTTCGCCTTCAGCAAAGGTCCTTGGCGCGATGGCTTTCGCCTGTCGTTCGGCCCGTATCGCATCTTTGACGTCGTCTGATGGGACCTGATGGCCGGCGGAATAGTCGTACCACCCAGCGTTGGTCTTGTGTCCAAAGCGCCCTGCCTCGCACAGCCGGTCGGCGATACGGACGTAGTCTTGACCTGCGCCCTGTTCGGCGACACGGCGTTTGCGCATGGCCCAAGCGATGTCGAGCCCCGCGAGGTCCTGCATCTGAAAAATGCCGATCGCAAAGCCAAAGTCCTGCATCGCGGCATCGACATCTTCGGGATATGCGCCTTCCTCCAACAGCAGATCAGCCTCGTGGCGGTAGGCTGACATGATGCGATTGCCGATGAACCCGTCGCAGACCCCAGCGAAAACTCCGATTTTGCCCAGGCGTTTGGAAAACGCCGCGGCGGTGGCGACAACATAATCCGCCACCGTGTCAGGCAGCACGATTTCTAGCAACTTCATGACGTGGGCTGGAGAGAAAAAATGCAGCCCAATGGCCCTGGTCGGATCTTTAAGCGTTCGAGCCATCACGTTGATATCGAGATAGGACGTGTTGGTCGCAATGATCGTGCTTGGACCCGTGTGGCGTTCGATCGTAGCAAATACCTGTTTCTTGATATCCATGTCCTCAAAGACGGCTTCAATCACAAGGTCGGTGTCGTGCAGATCGGCGTAGCTGGTGGTGGTTGTGAGCCTGCCCAATAGGTCATCAGGATTGTCGATGAGGCCGCGTTCGGCGCTGCCCATCAGTGTATGGGCGATGCCCTCGCGAGCCGCGGCTGCGCGGTCTGCCGATTGTTCGACAAGCCGGACGGCCATTCCTTTCATCAAGCAGGCGCTTGCAATGCCTGCACCCATCGTCCCGCCTCCGATCACACCGGTCGTCTCAAACGGGCGAACCGGTCCTTTGACCCGTGGATCGCGCAGGGTTTTGCGTTCGGCAAAGAAGATTTGGCGGAGGGCGGCGCTTTGGTCGCTGTCCTTCAGGCGCAGGAATGTTTTGCGTTCTTCCGCCCGGGCGGCCGCGGGCGCTCGAGTTAGAGCTGTTTCGACAGCGGACACCGCCGCCTCGATCGATATTTGCCCGCGGGCTTTCGCGCGCAGCTTTCGGGCAAGCGTGTCGTAAGCGACCTGGTCAAAGGACTGGATATCGCGCTGGAGTGTTGGTATGGCCTGCGGCGAAGACTTCGCTAGGTCCAGAGCGTGGGTCAGCAAGTTTTCTTCAGCGATTGCATCGATCAGACCGTCAGAGAGAGCCTGCTGGGCAGTTATCGGCTTGCCCCCCGCGATCATTTCCAAAGCACGTGTGGCGGGCACAAGACGCGGCAAACGCACGGTGCCGCCTGCACCTGGGATCAGGCCCAGCGTCACCTCCGGCAGGCCAAGGTGTGTTCCGGGTGCTGCAATCCGCGCGTGGCATCCCATGGCAAGCTCAAGCCCCCCGCCCAACACCGTGCCATGAAGGGCTGCGATCCAAGGCTTGGTCGCTACCTCGATTGCGTCGATCACATCGGGTAGGTACGGTATCGCGGGCGGTTTGCCAAACTCTGTTACGTCTGCCCCCGCCACGAACGTTTTGCCCGCACAGGC
>CALGEE010000052.1 GCA_937881525.1 uncultured Sphingomonadales bacterium
TCCCCTAGGGACTGCCATGGTGAAATTCATCAAAAAATTATCATAAAATCAATGCATTAGAGCTGTGGTCGCTGATAATCCTGCGCGCGGATGCAGCATTTTTCGGTTTTGTTGTCGGTTCGGTTGTTTCGCCCCCTGCCCAGCCGCGCTAGGCTGGCGCGAAGATGACAGAAGGATTGCAAGAATGACCCTGACCTACCTGCACACGATGGTGCGCGTGAACGACCTCGAGGCGTCGATGGCGTTTTACGCCTTGCTTGGCCTGCGCGAGACGCGGCGCATCGACAATGACAAGGGGCGGTTTTCGCTCGTGTTCATGGCGCCGCCGGGACAAGAGGACTGTCCGGTCGAGCTGACCTATAACTGGGATGGCGATGACGGATTGCCGTCGGACAGCCGCCATTTCGGGCATCTGGCCTATCGCACCAGCGATATCTATGCTTTGTGCCAGCATCTGATGGACAATGGCGTGACGATCAACCGCCCGCCCCGCGATGGGCACATGGCCTTTGTGCGGTCGCCTGACAATATTTCTATCGAATTGCTGCAGGAAGGCGACAACCTGCCGCCGGCTGAACCTTGGGTCAGCATGGGCAATACCGGCCACTGGTAAGGCCGGCACCGGTCAGGTCCGGTCAATAGATATAGCGGATCTGATCGCTCCAATACCGTTCAACTCGGCGGAGTGCGGAGGAAATGCCGTCAAGACCGGCATGGTCCAGCACCTGCCGGTCCAACAGGCCATCGGCATGGGTGGCAAACAGTTTCGCCACGATCAACCGCACATTGCGCCCTTTTTCGGTCAGGCGCACCCGCACTGACCGGCGGTCGATTTCGCTGCGCTGGTGGTGCATATAGCCAAGTTCGACCAGTTTCTTGAGGTTGTAGGACACGTTCGAGCCTTGGTAATAGCCGCGCGATTTCAATTCGCCTGCCGTCACCTCGTTTTCGGCGATGTTGAACAATAACAGCGCCTGCACCGCGTTGATTTCAAGAATGCCGACCCGTTCGAATTCATCCTTGATCACGTCCAGCAGCAACCGGTGCAAACGTTCGACCAAGGTCAGGACATCCAGATAGGACGCCATGAAGGTTGCGCTGCGCGCGTCCGTCAAGCCGGATTTATCCTGCTTTCCCAGATTGGTATGAACGCTCATCCCGCTGCTCCGTCTGCTGTTCTGCAGAGGGTCTAAGGCAAACAAACCAATATAAGGTTAATGCGCCGCCGCAGGGCGCGTGACCCCCTGCGCACCTGCCGCGATCCGCGCGATCATGTCGGCATAAACATCAGGCACCGCGAATTGCCCGCCGACCCAACCATACAGATCATGGTCGTTTTCGGACAATAGCGCGTCATAAAGCGCCAGCTCCGCATCATCCATATCCGCCAGATGGCCGGCAGCAAAGGCCGACAGGATCAGGTCCATTTCCTTGATCCCGCGCCGCATCGACCGCATGTGCAACCGTTTGCGGGTGTGTTCGATGGTTTCTGTCATAATGTCCTGCGCATTGCTGTCTGAAGCTGTTTTTCCACTTGCCCCATCTTGTCAAGCGTCTGCACCATCTGCGCGCGCAGGCGCCGCATCTCTTGCATCAGGGCTGCCACATCGGCGGGGATTTCGGTGGCATCATCGGGGGCGGCCAGCCCGTCGCCCAGCCCGGTCATCAACCAGCCCAGCGATACGCCCAGCATCCCTGCCAGCATCTGCAGCCGGTTGGCGCGCGGTTCGCCCGTGTCATTTTCCCAAGATACCAAGGTTGCGAACTTGACGCCCAGCGACTTGGCAAGGTCTTTCTGGCTCAGCCCTGCGGCTTCGCGCGCGCCTGCCAGCCTGTCGCCAAAGGTCGCGGCCTCGGGGCTGTACCAATCGCTGTCTGTTTCGGTCACACGGGACTCCTTGGTTCTTGCTAAGCTTGCTCGCCTCGTCTTATGTCACGGATAGTGCAATTTGACCACCGGACATCCCCATGGCTTTTCTGTCTGCGACGCTTGATCGCGTCAAACCCTCGCCCACCATCGCTGTCACCACCAAAGCGGCCGAGCTCAAGGCCGCGGGGCGCGACATCATCGGCCTTGGCGCCGGAGAGCCGGACCTCGACACGCC
>CALGEE010000053.1 GCA_937881525.1 uncultured Sphingomonadales bacterium
CTTGGCTGATCGTCCCAAGACGTGCGACGGCCGATCCTGTTGGGTGGATGCGGATCTCGCAGCTGTCGAACATGCCCATCCCAAGGATATCGCAGTTCTTAACAGGTCCCGCGCCGACGATCTCGGTGAAGAAGGACAGACCGATGCCCATGACCTTGCGCGTTTCGCCACGTTTGAAGGCCTCAACCCGTTCGGCCTGTTCAGCACGTAGGCCTTTGTAGTCGACGGCCAATAACGCTTTGTCCCACGCGGTTTGATAGTCGCCGGAGTCGTATTCCCAACCAAGGGCAGCCGTATATGGAAACTGCTCTTTCTTGATGAAGTTGATCGAGCGCAGCTCTGCGGGGTCCATGTTGAGTTCAATCGCGAGGACTTCGATCATTCGCTCAATGAAATACACAGCCTCAGTGACACGGAATGAACAGCGGTATGAAACGCCGCCCGGGGCCTTGTTGGTGTAGACACCGTCAACGCCAAGATAGGCGACGGGAATGTCATAGGATCCCGTACAGATGTTCATGAAACCCGCTGGGAACTTGGTCGGGTCGGCACAAGCATCAAACGCGCCGTGATCGGCTGTGACGTGGCAATGCAGCCCAGTGATCTTGCCCTCTTTGGTGGCGCTGATCTTGCCCTTCATCCAATAATCGCGGGCGAAGGCAGTGGACATCAGGTTTTCCATCCGGTCCTCGACCCATTTTACAGGAACGCCTGTGACGATAGATGCTACGATTGAGCAGACATAGCCGGGATAAACGCCAACTTTGTTGCCAAAACCACCACCAATATCGGGGGAAACGACACGGATATTATGCTCTTCAATACCTGACAGCAGTGATGCAACCGTGCGCACCACATGCGGGGCTTGGAAAGTGCCCCAAAGGGTCAGTTTGCCGTTCACTTTGTCCATCGACGCAACAGAACCGCAGGTCTCAAGCGGGCAAGGGTGGGTGCGGTGATAGTACATTTCTTCAGTGGCAACAACATCGGCGTTGTCGATCACTTGATTGGTGGCTTCTTCCTCGCCGGCTTCCCACGTGAAGATGTGATTGGGGTGCTTGCGTGGGCCGTGCGCACCGTTGGGGATTGATCCGTCTTCGGCCACTAAATCCTCACGAAGGACAACATCCGATTGCAGGGATTTAAATGGATCGACGATGACTTCGAGTTCTTCGTAATCCACCTCGACCAATTCAACCGCGTCGGCTGCGATGTAACGGTCGTTGGCCACGACAAAGGCGACCTCTTGGCCTTGGAACAAGACCTTACCGTCGGCTAACACCATCTGTTTGTCGCCAGCCAGCGTGGGCATCCAGTGCAGGTTCAACGGTTCAAGGTCTTTGGCCGTCAGAACCGCGACAACACCAGGCAGCGCCATTGCAGCTTCGATGTTAATCGACTTGACCCGCGCGTGGGCGTAGGGCGAGCGCACAAAATCGCCGTGCAACATGCCGGGTAGTTTGATGTCATCGACGTAGTTGCCCTTGCCTTGGGTGAAACGTGCATCTTCGACCCGCTTGCGCGAGCAACCCATGCCCTTAAGGCCAGCTACCCGTTCTTCGCGTGTGATTTCGTCCTTCATTGCGCCGCCTCCTTGGCTGCATTCATCTCAGACGCTGCTGAAAGAATTGATTTCACGATGTTCTGGTAGCCCGTGCAGCGACAAATGTTGCCGGCAATACCGAAGCGGACGTCTGCTTCGGTCGGGTTTGGATTTTCTTCCAGCAGCTTAGCTGCACGCGTGATCATGCCCGGTGTACAATAACCGCACTGAAGGCCGTGGTGTTCTTTGAAGTTTTCTTGCAGGACGTGCAGTGCGTCTGGGTTGCCCAGCCCTTCGATGGTAGTGACATGAGCGCCGTTGGCTTGTGCCACAAAAACGGTGCAGGATTTCACAGACTTGCCGTTCATCGTGACCGTGCAGGCCCCACAATGGGACGTTTCACAGCCGACGTGTGGACCAGTGATGTTGAGCTTTTCCCGCAACGCGTAGATAAGCAGTTCGCGCGGTTCAGCGAGGAATTCGTGATCTTCGCCGTTGACGTTGAGATTGACGTGCATCTTGTTTGACATGTTTATTTCTCCTCTATGCCCGTGACCAAGCGCGCGCGATGGCGCGGCCAAGAACGATACCAGCGGCGTGGCGTTTGAATGCGACAGGGCCGCGGTTGTCTTCTGTTGGATCGATGTCACCCAGCATGGCGGTGACGGCAGCTTTCACGGCCGCTGCATCGCAGGCTGTGCCAACGAGTGCCGCGCCTGCGCCTTCAGACCAGACCGGTGTATCGCTGAGGTTGGTCATCGCGATTGAGGCCGCACCGACTTTGTCGCCCTCTTTCGAAATCTGCACTGCTGCAGCGGCGGTGGCATAATCACCAATTTTGCGCTTTTGTTTTTCATAGGCGAAGCCCCCGACGGGGGCTGCAAAGCTCACAGCAGTCAGGACCTCTTCGTCTTCCCGCTCGGTCATGTAGGCGGCCTCGTAGAAATCGCGCGCATCGACCACTCGGTCCCCGTCAGGGCCAACGAGGTGAAACTGTGCGTTCAGGCATTGCATCAGGCCAGGCATGTCGTTGCCAGGATCCCCGTTTGCGACGTTGCCACCCACGGTGCCCATGTAACGGACCTGTGGGTCTGCAATTTGCAGGGCTGCCTCTTTCATGATTGGGGCGGCCTTTTCCATCTCTGCAGAATTGATGATCTCGTGCTGAGTAATCATCGCGCCGATCTTAATGGTGCCCCCTGTAATTGTGATCCCGTTAAGCCCCTCAATTGCTTGCAAACCAATCAGATGCGGAACCTCGGCCATCCGCAGCTTCATCATCGGGATCAGACTGTGCCCACCCGCGATCACCCGCGCATCATCTCCATGTTCTTGAAGCAAGGCGATTACGCCTGCCATGTCTTTCGGCCTGTAGTACTCAAACGCTGCTGGTATCATTGCTTCGCCTCCCGTTTCCGCAATCAAAATAAGAATTAATGATTGTACGAAGCGGGATGCAGGCGCTTGCGTTTATCAACGAAGTGATTGCGATTTTGCACGAAATACGCCTCAGACTGCTCGAACTGCGAAAGCCTACAGACCCAATGCGTCGCGGACGAGCTTTAGATTCGAGCGGCTGACCGGAACAGAGGGCAGCTTGGCGTCGCTAAAGCGACAAATACCGTTGTCTTTTAGCCGCTCAAAATGCTCGACCAGCTTTGGGTTCACCAAATAGCTTCGGTGGGTTTTGATAAACCCAGCCCCATCCAGCCGCTTAAACGCCTCGGTGATTGGCCAAGCGCAGAAGTGTTGTTCTTTCAGGGTGTAAACTTTGGTGTAATGGCCTTCGGCGCGCACAAACGCGACCTGAGCGGGATCAATCAATTGCGTAACCCCATTGCGTTCGCAAGGAATGCGTAAAGCTATTAGTACAGGTGCTGACAAAGTGGGCACCTTGGAGGCACTCGCCAAAACCACAGAAGGTTCCACCGCTTGGGGCGTGACCGGATCAAGGAACGTCACTCCCATCCAGAGGAAAGCGCCAAAGATGACAAAGCTTGATAAGATAACGCCCATCGCGAGCGTTTCGTTACTCATGACTGGGCCGAATTCATTCAAAGTCGGAACAACGACAAAATTGGTCCCAGCCATGGCAGCAAAATGAACAGCGCTGACTGCGGCCCCAAAGCACAACGTTCCAAATAAAATATTGCGATTTGTACGTTGACCATACGCAATCCAGAACGCGGCAATACAAAGCAATACAGCAGACACCACGGCCATAATGATACCTGAA
>CALGEE010000054.1 GCA_937881525.1 uncultured Sphingomonadales bacterium
TTCCGGTTCCTTGATTTCGGTTGTCTCCTGGGTCATTTCTTGCGTCACAGAAGGTGATGGCGAAGGGCTGAAGTTCATTTCAAGAACGGTCGTTCCCTTAGGTTGCTCAACAACGGGAATTACCTGCTGCACGCCGAAAGAATCCTTGAGCGACCCGGAAATCTGCTTGAATTTTGGGACGTTCATCTCAGCAAAAGACAACAGCAGCACAAAAAATGCCATGAGCAGTGTGGCAAGATCGGCAAAGGTTGCCATCCAAGCTGGCGCACCAACCGGAGGGCACTTTGGACATTCCTCGTCTTGCTCTTCTTCAGCTTCGACTGCTTCAGCCATCCGGCAAACTTTCCTGTTGGGGCGAAATTATGCCGCGTCGAACTTTGCCTGCATCTTCGGGGGAAGGTTCGAAGCCATTTGATCCTGAATATTGCGCGGGGACTCGCCTCTTGCGATATTGCGTAACCCGAGAATGACCATCTCTCGATAAATGACTTCATAAGCGGTGTAGCCTTCCAATTTCGTCAGAAGCGGGCCGAACAGCACGTTGGCAACGATTGCCCCGTACATTGTTGTGAGCAATGCGACCGCCATAGCGGGACCAATCGCCTTTGGGTCGGACATGTTGCCGAGCATCAAAACTAGACCGATCAACGTTCCAATCATGCCCATTGCGGGGGCTAGATCGATCCAAGCTTTTACGCAAGTTTGATTGGCTTCATGACGATTTTTCATGGCTTTGAGTTCGGCTGTCAATTGCTTGACCAGCTTTGTCTCATCTGCGCCATCAACCAAAAGCTGCATTCCTTTTTCAAAGAATTTGTCTGGTACAGGCTGTCCCTCAAGCGCCATCATGCCATCTTTACGCGCGACACCTGCAAGTTCGACCATACGCTCGACCAGGACATTTTGCTTTTTTACGGGAGGCAGGAATGCCTTGGCCATCGCGCCAAAGCTTCCTAAAAAGGTCGGGAGGGGCGACGTATACATAACCGCAAAGAATGTTCCACCAATCACGATCAGGATAGACGGGACATCGACGAACGGGGCAACGCCGCCACCGACGATCATCGCTCCAATGATCATTGCAAAGCAACCAACTAGTCCAAGCAGGGATGCGATATCCATAGTATGTCTCCCAATAAAGCCGTTCGGCACACTTAATGCAAAGAAGATGCCAAGTAGTAATTTGAAAGGAATGAGATGCTGGTTGCCGCAAATATCAAGAACGCTTTTGTGTTTTTCTTTATGAGCGTCGGTATATTGACCGCCGATCCGCTACCCACCCATGCCCAAGAAACAACCTTCGTTGCAAAGGGGCCAATCGTGATTGATGTCCTGGGTGGTCTGGACTGGATGCGTTGCAGCATCGGGCAGGTATGGGAAAATGACACCTGTGTGGGTTCAGCCTTGCTTGTTCCCTTTGCCTCGGTTGCTTCTTTGATAGAGCGCGCAGAACGTAATATAGGCCCCGGTTGGCGTCTGCCTAGCCGCGAAGAATTGGAACGATTGATTGTTATCAATCCAGAGCCACCAATGATTGACCAGAATGTTTTTCCAAACACATATCCTGGTCTTTACTGGACCGGTGACACCAATTGGTTGATGCCGAATGCGCCGTGGAGCATCAATTTTTTTACCAGCTATGCCTATGGCCGTGCGGATGAGGGCCGGACCGTTGCCGTGCGGCTTGTCAGGCCGCGCTGATCGCCCCGCCTATACCGCGTCTGAAAAAGACACTTCCACGTCCAGGATGTCAGCCAATGAAATGATCTCTTTGTGATTGCGTACCTTCCATTCGATTGGCGCGACAAGGTTGCCTTCGACGCGTGATCTGAAAACAAAGGCACGAAAGCTTTTAAACACGGTATCGCTGCTGGTTTGCTGTTTCACGGCGGCCAAGGGATCTAGGAACAGGCCCTTCAATCGCCGAGGCCGGTCAGCCTTGTCGAAATGAACCGAGCGGTACGCGAAATAATGACAATGTTCGAGGGCGTCGTCGTCCTTGATTTCGGCCAGAAAAAAAAGCATATCCTCTGCAACGCTGTACAGTTTTTCGGGTGTGCAATCCGCATAGGTCAACAACAGATCTCGCGACATGCGGTTTGCATAAGCTTCTATCGGCAAAGCTCCAAGGACATAGCGTTCAGCTACTTTGGCACACACAACGTTCAAGATCCAATCTGGGGCATAAGACATTTGAGAACCTTCATTCTGTTCGTCAGGTTACCATAATTTAAAAATGGGTCGCCGCGTCCTTTGTGCGATATCGCGCCTGCTACAATTCTTCTCCCATGATGTAACCGATGGGCCTGTCACCATCTTTTACTATGACCGATCTCCATTGGCTTGCACTAAAAAAGCGGCAAATTGTATCGGTCATCTTCGCAATCCACGTATCGACAGATTTCATAATTTCAACACATGCAATAGAGTTTCTCGCACCAGAGACAACCCGAATATTTCGGGAGCCATGCTCGATCATTCTGGCAAAAGCAGTTCTGCAGTCAGCACCTGCTTTTTCTACGCAGCCATCTTCGGCCATAGCTGTTAACCCTAAGGTCGCTAGTGTTTAGAATAGGCAGCAATTACTGCCTGCGTCCGCCGTTGATTGCGCTGCAAGCCAGCAACCTGTTCTACAAGGTCATTGCGCGCTTGCGTATGCCGCCCGATAATTGCCGACAAGCGTGCGAGATCGTGGCGTATTTGATCGGTATGTACATGCGCCAGCCCTGCAAAGCGTTCGCGCATTTCCATATTGATGCGCTCTGCCGCATCAAAATCTGCGTCTTTCAACGCGCCCTCCAACGCATCCTGCGCTTTTTCCAAAGCTATAAGATGCGCGTCGTGTGGACGCAGATTCACTTGATTTTCTGCCATGCATCAAAGATTTCGGAAATCGAATGATAGGCTCTGTCGATCTGCGCCGTATCGTCATTCCGCATCAGCTTCAGGGTCTGTTGACGGGAATATTCGTACAATTGGAACAGATTTACCGATATGTCGCCGCCGCGTTCGAAATCGAGGCTTGATTGCAAAACATAGATCGATGTCAAGACGCGGGCGATATGGGTCTGGAATATCTCGCTGTCGCGCGCTGGTTCCTGCATCAGGATACCAAGGCTGCGCACAAGATACTCCAGCGTTGCCTTGATCAATTGATGGCTGTCTTCGGGATTGAAGCCAGGGTTTTGTTGTTGACGCTTGTACACGGCAGCCGGGCTTAACATTGACATCGAATAGGACTCCGTCGGCATTATAATATCCTTATGGAAACGACTGGCTGCACGACTTGTTTAGTGGCGCGTCGAATATTGTTGGGCATCTTCCACCGAAGTCGCAAGTGTGACTTGCAAGAAGCGTTCCACTGAGTCGCGATCCACCAGCGTCAGTCCCTCGGTGATCTTCCTGGTCTCATTGGCAGCGATCAGCTTTATGTTTGCATCGGCCATTGCCGACAGACCGGCAATATCTATGCCCCCGATATCCATATGTGTCAGAACAGTCGCTGGACAGATCGCCTCGAACATCATGGTATATTGCTTTATTGCTGCAATCGACCATGTGCTGGGAATGATCAGCAATGGGCTAATGTCGCTACTACTGCTTCGTTCGGTGACCCATTCCAATGCTTCTGCAATGGCATCAGGCTCTGTTAGATCACAATCAATGATATCATTGCGCGCGAAGTCTTCGTCATCTTCGAAAGACAAAGTGCGAAACTCGGAGTTCAGCAGCGTTGCATATTGTTGCAAACGGCCGCAGGTGACAAAACCTTTCTGCGGCACTTGAACCAGACGGGGCTGGAACGCCGTGGAGCGCAAGCGTTCAAAGGCAAGCTGGGCCGCGACGGTTGTCTTTCCCGCACCCGGCGGGCCGAAAAGAAACAGCGCTTTATTTTCGTGAACCACAGAGATTTCGGCGTCGTCGGTGATCCGTGCTGCCAGCAGGTGACAAGCATGGTCTTGCTGTGCTTGCAGGCTATGCAGATCCGGTGCAACCGCGCAGGACTGGGCAATATCCTTTGGAAATCCGAAGTCAAAAATTGATATCCGGTGCTGGGCGACTGCGGCTTCGTTCAGGATTGTAGCAGAAGGTTGTTTGGCTGCCGGGACTTGTGCAGCAAGTGCGCTATCCTCGACCCAGTTGTCGGTGCTGTCCGCTTTGTCAGGAGCGAATGGCACGGTCTGTCCTGCACTGCTGTCGCGTGCGGTCGCAGTCTCTCGCGCGATCGGGTCTTGCTGACGACTGACGGGTTCTGCCGCATTTGACACGAGTTCCGGCTTGTCGTCAGGGGTATCTGCAAGACGCTGGCGGAACAATTCTTCGAATTGTGTTGCATCCAATATCGTCTCTGGTTCTTCAGCCGGCCGCGCCACCGGTGCTGCAGTAACGCGCATATCAGCGCCTTTTTCACGGAGAGGCGCAGCATTAATATCTGCAGCACGTCGCGGGGTTGGGGCCGGATCTGACCCGTTGCGCCGCGCGCGCGCGGTCCGCATCGCCGCCCCGAGATCCATGGCGTCGCTTGGCCAGGATTGCGGCTTGCGATCGTCCCATGGCAGCTGATCGGCCATGTCGGATTCGCGTGTTGCACGGACCTCTGTGACATCTCCCATCTTTCTGACGGATAGGATCATGGCATCGTCACCAAGTTCGCGTACCGCCTTTTCCATCGCGGTATCGGGATCGGATGCTCTGAAGATATATTCAGTCATGACCAGGGCGCCTCATCGGGGATCAAAAAATTGACCATGTTTCATTCTGTGGCCATTTGCTCGTCGCCAGACACAGTCGCCACAACCTCCACCCGTCGCCCGTCAGGCAATTCCGTGAATGAAAGGACGGGAAAGTCAGCGATATGTTGACGCAGAAAGCTGGACAACTTGCGCCGGATTTGCGGAGAAACGACCAAGAATGGTTTCTTGCCGGCTTCAGTCTGTTCCTCGTTGATACGCACCAGCGATTTAACCATCTGTTCTGCAAGTGATCCGTCCAGCAGCAACTGATCGCCCTCTGACCGCTTGGCGGAATTGATCAACAGATGCTCGAATGCGCTGTCCAGTGTGACTACCGGAAGCGGGGTGTTCAGCGGCGTTGTCTGTTGAATAAGCAAGCCAACAAGTTGGGGCCGCAGCGCCTCTGCGGTCTCTGTCACGCTCATGTTCTTGCTTGCCATCTCGGAAATCAATTCCAAGATGCGTCGCAGGTCGCTGATCGGTATCCGTTCACGCAAAATCTGCCGCAGCACCGCCGTCAGATTATGCAATGGCATCAGTTTAGGGACAACGGACTGGACCAATTGCGGCACAACTTTTGACAGATTGTCGAGCAGTTCCTGAACATCATCCTGTCCGATCAGTTCTGACGCATATTTGTACAAGATCTGGCTCAGATGTGTCGCCAGCACCGTTTCAGGCTCGATGATGATATAGCCATTTGCTTCTGCTTCGAATTCGCGGTCCGGCTGAATCCAGGTCGCGTCGATGCGGAAAGATGGCTCTTTGACATCTATACCCTCAATCTTGACGCGCGATGTGCCGCTGGGCAGCGCAAGTTTCTGATCAGGATAGATCTTGTCCTCGGCCACCACTGTTTGACCGATCTTGATCCTGTATTCGTTCGCGGTCAGCCCAAGATCGTCACGGATGCGGACACTGGGCAAGACAAAACCCAAAGCTTGCGACACTTCTTTGCGCACGGTGACAATGCGTCGCGCCAAAGGCCCGCCGTCGTCTTTGTCCACCATCGACAAAAGCGGATAGCTGAGCAGCAGCGTCACCGCAGACAAGTCCGCGACGTCGGTGATGTTCAGGCTATTGGGATTGGTGTCTTCGACAGGTGCTTTCGCGTCATTCTTGTCTTGCGTGGCATCGGTCTGTTCTTGCTTGCGAAAGAAGTATGCAGCGACACCAGCAGCAAGCCCCATGCCGCCAAACAAGATGGTGGGCATACCTGGCACGAGGCCGATCAAAAGAAGCACCCCGGCCACGGGGAACCATGCGCGCGACATGCTGACTTCACCCTTGATATGCTCGGCCATATCTTGGCTCGACGATACACGCGTCACGATGATGGCCGTCGCAATCGACAACAGCAAAGACGGGATTTGCGCGACAAGGCCATCACCGATCGACAGCAGAATATACAGTTCAGAGGCTTCGCCGATCGACAGCCCATGCTGCAGCATCCCGATCGTCAACCCGCCGATGACGTTGATGGCCAGAATCAGAATACCGGCAACGGCGTCGCCTTTGACAAACTTGGATGCACCATCCATTGCGCCATGAAAATCTGCCTCGCGCGATACGTCCTCGCGGCGCACGGTCGCTTCTTCGGCGGTGAGCACTCCCGCATTCAGATCCGCGTCAATGGCCATCTGTTTGCCGGGCATGGCATCAAGGGTAAAGCGGGCAGAAACTTCTGAGACACGGCCTGCACCTTTGGTGATCACGACAAGGTTGATGATCACCAAAATGACAAAGACAAAAATCCCGACGACATAATTGCCCGCAATGACAAAGGCACCGAATGCTTCGATCACGGCACCGGCGGCGCTGGTTCCCAAATGTCCTTCGCTGAGGATGATCCTTGTCGAGGCCACGTTCAGCGCCAGTCGCAACACCGTTGCAACCAGAATGAGGCTGGGAAAAGATGAAAAATCCAGCGGTCGGTAAGTGTGCAAAGCCACCATCAATATCAATAGTGACATGAAGATGTTCAGCGTGAAAAAGATGTCCAGCAAGAAGGCTGGCAGCGGCAATACCATCATCGCCACCAGCATCAAAATGCCAAGCGGCAGCGTGATGCTGGTCAGGCTCCGCCCCAGCAGGTGCCGTGGTATTGCTGTTTCGGACGCGCTCATGTCACCTGCTGCTCCATTTGGCGGCGCATCTCGGACGCCGCCACTTCGCCAAGTGAGAAGCAATTCCTGTGCCAGTAAAAAAATACGCCGTATTTGCGCTGTTCTTGGCACTGGCACGACATATGCAAGACCAGAGGCGAAGCGCGACTTGCGGAGGATATTTTTGTGCGTAACTTTGCCTTAACCGATTTTATCAAGACGTGTGCGGTTTTCACGATTGTTCTGGCGCTTGGCGCCTGCAACATGAATGGGTTCGCACCCTTCAATGCTGCGGGCATATCACCCGCCGCAGCAGAAATCCTTGAAATTGAGACTGCGCTAAGGGGCACTGATGCCGCTGTCATACAGCAAACTGTCCCACCAATTATTGGGACGGGATATGCTACGATTTCAGCGCAGCCCGCGCATAACATCAATCAAAAGCGTTTGATGGCGATCCGCGTTGCCCGTCTGGACGCTATGCGCGATATCACCCAGCAGGTGCATGGCTTGCGGCTCAGTTCGCAGACAACCGTGGTTGACGCCGTCTTGCAAAACGACACAACACGCGCATCAGTCGATGGTACAATCCGAGGTGCGCGTACGGTGCGTATCAATCCGGTTGGTCGCGACACCTATGAGGTCGTGCTGGAACTGGACCGCGATATGATCGCACGCATCATGATGGCAGTGCGATAAGCAACCGAGAGGTAAGGCCAGGGATGCTAACAGGAATATTTCATCGTCAGATGAGGCTGCTTGCGCCTGTGCTGTTGCTGGTTCTGACCTGTGGGCCGGGTTTTGCGGATATCGTGCGGGTCACAGGCCGGGCCGCCGTGACCAATAATGATACAGACCGTGCGCAGCGTTTTGCTTTGGAAGATGCGCTATACCTTGCCGCGCTAGAGGGGGGGGCTGACGTGTCAGGCTTTTCCATGGCGGATAACGGTGCGCTGACAGGCGAGAGCATTCTGCTGCGGCCCAATTCCCGCATCCTGGACTATACTGTTGTCAGCCAAGGGCCGTCTGGTCATCATTATGAAGTTGTCATTGATGCCTATGTCGGCACTGTGCCTGCGCTTGGTTGCGCTGTGCGGCCGGCGATCAATCTGATATCCGGGAACCCACAGATCCATGTTGGATATACCGCACCTCTGTGGGCGCAAGAGGCTTTGGAGCTGGCGCATGACGCGACTATCATGGGTCTTGGGGCCACGCCTCAGATCCAGATTTCAGCGCGCGACATCTCGCTTGCGACGGTGGGACAGAGCGGGAGCAAAATTCCTGCTGGTTTTGATTACGACACTCTTATGGGCGGCCAGTCCAGGGTAGAGGCATCGCGGTCAAACCTGATACCTGATACCGCGCGGGGCCTGCATCTGTCATGGCACGCAACGGCTCCCGGGCTTCAAGCGACGACACTAACGGTGACCTTGCAGGCGAAGGTGCTTGATCCTGCTGCGCCTGGACGGGCACAGCAGATGACCACCAGCCATGTGGTCGCTGTCTCGGCCAATACGCCTTGGCGCACGGTCAATGTGTTGGCCCGAAAGGATGCGCATGAGGTCGCAAAAAGCCTCGCCGAAAGCGTGTCAGCAGAGCTTGCGACTTGGCTGGGGTCCTATGCCTGCGCGCCATTGCAAGGCTACCTTACGGACGCGGGCACCGGACGTTTTCGAATTGACCTGGGCAGCCGCGATGGCCTGACCCGTCAAAGCCTTGCCTTTGCCGAGGGCCATGGCCAACCTTGGACGGTGTTCCGCATCGTGGACCTTAGCCCAAGCCAAGCTGTTCTTAGCCCGATGAACGCAAGGCGTGCCGGCGCGCAATTGGCCGGCGCCAAAGTGCGCTTTGAAATAGGAGGTTGAACGTCATGCGATTGGGCCAAGTGATCTTACCACTTCTTGCCATGTTCATGCTGCCGCACGTTGCCAAAGCGCAAGAGCCTTGGGTTTTGCTGTGCATGGCGGACTGCCCTGACACAGCTGCGTCAGGCAACCATCATATCATTGCGCCGGGTGAAAATCTATTGGGGATACTGCGCCAGTATCGCTACGGGTCGACAGGTCTGCAAACGGTGATTGAGAAAGTCGTTCAGGATAACCCGCGCGCTTTTCTGCGGGGCGATCCCGACAGGATGGTGGCGGGTCAAACCTTGATCTTGCCTGAGGCTGATGGCTTCCCAACCGTCCCCGACCATATTTATTTGTTCTAGTATGATAAGATGGCTTTCCATCGTGCTGTTCTGGCCTGTCGCGCTCTTGGCGCAGGATCAGGCGGCAACGCGGATTGTGACGGGGCAAGAAGTCCAGCAGGCAATCATTGAACGGCTGGCCAGCGTTGGCGAGATCGCCGCACCAAATGTCATGCCTGAAAAACAATTCTATGCTTGTGACGCGCCGTTGGAGGTGGAGCAAGCTTTCAGTGGCTGGCGCAGTGTGACTGTCCGCTGCCCGTCGCCAGTGGAATGGAGCATTGCATTGCGCGCGCAGGTCCAAGGCGCGCTTCCTCATGTCCCAAAAGTCGCCGAGGGACAGGTCGCACAAGCAGTCTTTCTGCGCCGACCGCTGCGTAGCGGCGACAGGATACAATTGGACGATCTGGAAATCCGACCAATCGATCCATTGTCAGTCAATAATGTCTATATTGTGATCGAGGATGTTGTCGGCAGGGTTTTGTCGCAATCTTTGACGCCCCGCGTGCCGGTCAGTCCGCGCCATCTGCAGCGCGATTGGGCTATAAATGCCGACGATATTGTCACTTTGCAGATCGTGAACGGCGGTATAGAAATAGAAAGTCCCGGCATCGCCTTGGAACCGGGCCAAATTGGAGATAACATACGCCTAAGAAACCTGAGCAGTGGCAGCGAAGTGATCGGACAGATCTCTCAGGAAAGAAAAGTTCAGGTCATCTCTAAAATGGCGCCCTGAACAGTCGTTACCTATCTTCGACAGGAGAATGCAAAATGGTTGATGCAACACAAAATCTGACTGGCACGGTCACTTCCGCAAAAATGCCAGAGGTGAACGCGGTTCCAAGAGTCAACATTTCGCCCGCAAGTAGTGGCGATACGGCAGGACTTGGTGTCGCTGCGCCGGTTAACCCGGTATCGGCGTCGTCCCGACCCGCGGTCGAGATCAATTCCGCCGCCGCTGAGGTTCTGGCGTCGATGCAGAGCATGCCGGTCCCGGTTGATATCGAAGCCGTGGAACGCATTCGGGCGTCGATCCAGGCGAACGAATATCCTGTCGATTACGACAAGATCGCGCAGGGTCTGGCCGATTCATTCGAATCCATGACCTAATGTCAGAGACCGGCGTTGCGACACAACACCTAGATGCGGCGCTTGACCGACTGAAAGCGTGCCGCGCGTCGGACAAGGACTATATCGCAGCATCCGAAAATGTGCTGGCCGAAATGTCGAAATTGGGACCCCTTGGGCCGAATACATCCGATGATTTGGCAAACTTGTATCAGAAATTGACTCAAGAGTTTCTTTACGCCGAAAAATGTGCTGAATTGCGCGGACTGGGCCATGCTGGCAATACGGGTTCGCAAACGTCAAAATATTGACTATTCAGGATAACTTTTTTGACACTTCAGGATTACGCAAGCTTGGTGTCTGGCCAAAGCATTACAAACTGGTTGCTGGCCCTGAACTTACTATTGGTCGGCTGGCTTTTGGTCCGCGTCATGCGGGATCAGCGCGATTTGTCGGATATCAAATCAACACTGAAGCATATCGTTCAGTCGGTGCAGCCTACAAATAGCCCAGAAATCACCGGGACGCAGGTCGGGACACCCGATGTCCTGCAACTGACGCAGCGGGTGGCAGTAAACCATGGACCGCAGGCAAACTCGGCTTCCAATATCGTGGCGTTCATCGCAGCGCGCCAAGCGGGCAGCAGTCTGGAGGAGGCCGCGCAGCAATGTGACCTGACCGAGGACGAAGCATTCGCCATAGCGGTCAGTTATCGTGACGCAACGCCGTCACCGGCGAACAACGAGGCCATGTCCTGATCCACAAACATTCCGCGTGCCGTTTCCTGGGCCTGCAGGACATCGCGCGCCTCTAGCGCGACCTCGATATCATTGCGGGTTTTGGCGGCTTGGTCGATATTCAACGCGGCACCGATCAGTGTCCAGATATAGGCGGTTTCCAGATCGGGTCGCGTCAATATTGTTTGGTTGAACGCGACAAATTGCATGATGGCCGCAGAATCTCCCCGGGACAGTCGGTCTTGCAGGCGGCTCTCGATGCGATCCGCGATTGTATCTTTCGTGGCGGGCAGCAGTTTTTCGGCCAGCCGGTCCGCCAATTCCTGTGCGCGCTCGACACCGCCAAGCTGGGCCAGCCATGCCCATTCCAGCGCAAGGGTGTAATTCTGCGGCGTACCTTTTCCGGCCTCTAGCAAGATCGCCAGATTGAACTGCGCGTCGTGATCATCCTGTTCGGCCAAGGCAAAGAACAGATCATTCGCCAGACCGAAATCTTCGGCTTTGACGGCCTCAACAGCAGCGTCAAAAGGATCGGGGCTGGCATCTGAGCCTTGGGCGGCCACGCCCGTTCCGGTGATCAAGAGCATCGCGCAAAAGCTGGCAGTCGCGATCCGACAAAAGCAAACGGGCAGTCGGGATAGGAATGTCATGGCAATGCGCACCTTTCAGCGGTTCACGTCCAATCCTAATAGGCTCACCGCTTTACAGCAATCGGCCTTGGCAAAGAATGTTGCCTTACGGGGCTAAAGCCTGCGGCGTCCAAGCCGTTACCACTAATAGGCCGGTTGATAGCGACAGCATGCTTCAGTTGGTTGAGGGCGCGGATTTAGGAACGTGTTCTCTTAATGACATAATAGGAGAGATGTGATGG
>CALGEE010000055.1 GCA_937881525.1 uncultured Sphingomonadales bacterium
CGCAGCGCCTGCCAGCCGACACAGCCGAGGGCGCCGTCATTACCGAGATCCACCGCGTTCTGCGCACCCCTGAAACCACAGCGCAGGTTATCGCCAGACTGGATAGGAATGACATTCCAGAGGCTGACGCCATTGCCGCCTTGCAGCAGTTTCCAGAACTCTGGAAACAGCTGTTTCCAGGCGAACAGGCGCGCATCATTCAGCTGCTAGTGCGCCGCGTCACGGTGACCGCTGAAGGGCTTGTCATCGACCTGCGCACGGATGGCATCGCCGGTGTTATGCGAGAGATGATGACGCCGCGTCCGCTGGTGGTGGCAGAGTGATGGGCGAACCCGATATCATTCAGGTTTTTGTGCCCCTCAAAGTGCGCAAGAAGAACGGGCGGCCCAAAATCCTGCCGCCCGCTGATTACCGGCCGAGCGAGGACCAGACGCAGGACCCGCATGTCCTGCGCGCCATTGGGCGATCATGGGGCTGGCGGCGGCGCATGGAGGCGGGTGAGTTTGCCACCATCCAGGAACTGGCCGAGACCGTGGGACTGGCGGAGCGCCATGTAAGCAGGCAGCTGCGGCTCGCCTATCTGGCCCCCGAGGTGCTGAAACGACTGGTATTTGGCCGAGAGGTGTCTGCGGTGACTGTGATGCAGTTGTCGGATTGCGCGGGATTGCCGTGGGCGGATCAGGCCGGCGTGGTGTTTGCTGGCCGTGTGCAAGCGCCTCGGCGTGATGCGGACAATAGGTAGTTTACTTGGCCTTCCAGACGTCGTGTTCATCTTCGCTCCATAATGGCTTCGATGAACCACACCCCCCCAGGCTCAAACCCCTAAATCTGACCGCTGGGCGCTTACGTCAGAGACACTACGGGCAAGTGCGCAGTCGCGCCGGGCATCGGCGCAAATATGGATCGCGCACAGAACGGATGGGCAGCGCTCGCTTCTGGAACACCTTGATGGACGAGCATACCGATATATTGCACGGCTAGCGCGCATTTCTGGTGACCCGCGGGATTAAACCCTTTCGCCCGTGCCATCCTTGTGGATCGTCACGCCAAAATCGCGCAAAGCCGTCGCTGCTGAGATCAGTCCATCGGCCACATCGCGAGCCACCAAGGCTGTTGCACGCAGGGATGCATCGCCATACCCCCCTCCAGAGGGACCGACAGCAATCAGCCGATCACCTGCCTTGACGCGGGCATAGGGCACTTTGGAAGGCAAGGCGCGTACCGTTCCATCAGCAGCAACCAACGTCAGAGATGCAGTATGTCCATCGGACCCGCCCTGAAACCCCCACGGGGCATGCGCGTGACCATCGCCTTCGATCGAAAAACCCGCATCGGCCAGAAAGCGGAACTCGCGGATCGTACCAATGCCGCCGCGCCAAGCGCCGGGGGCCATGGATTCTTCGCGCAGTTCATACCGTTCGATCCGCAAGGGCACGTGGCTTTCGATATCCTCAACCGGATTGTTGCGGGTGTTGGCATAAAGCGTATCCACCGCATCCATGCCATCCTTGCCAAAGCGCCCGCCATAGCTGCCTTCCATGATCTCCATATGCACCCAATGATTACCGTGGTTCAGACCCGACAGCGCCACCACCCGCAAATTGCCGATCCCCGCCGACACCTGCTGCGGCACGGCCAGTGCCAGCGCCTTCATCACCGTATCGGCCAGCGCGTTGCCCGAACAGAATCGCGCAATCACGGGGGCGGGAAAGATCGGGTTGGCAAGGCAGCCCAAGGGGGCCACAATGGTGATAGGCCGCGTCAGCCCTTCATTCTGCGGCACGGGACCCACCACGGCCGCATCCAGCAGGATCGACCGCACGGTCAGCCAGACCGCGCAATCCACAGTGCCAACCAGCGGCATATTGATCGGCTTATCCGGGACCTGCGGTGCCGTGCCCGTCAAATCAACCGTCAGCGCATCGCCCCGAACCTTGACCGTGGCGCAGATTGTCAGGTTGCTGCGCCCGGGATCTGGGTCATCCAGAAAGCCGTCGATCTGGGTTGAGGCGCTGTAATCCCCATCAGGCAGGGCACTGATTGCCGCACGCAGACGTCGTTCCGAGTAATCCATCAGGTCGTCGGCCGCCGCCTGCAAGGTGGTAAGCCCGTGCTGCGCGATCAGCGCAAGCATCCCCTGTGCGCCGATGTGTGACGCCTTCACCTGCGCTTCCATATCGCCCACAACCAGTTCTGGAGCGCGGATATTGGCGCGCAGGATATGCCAGACAGGATCAACCCTTCGGCCCGCATCATAGACCTTGATCGCCTTGAACTGCAGCCCTTCGGCATAGGTGTCAACCGCATCGACAATCCCGCAAGACCCCGGCGAAAGTGCACCGATATCAAGGTGATGCGCCGTTGTAACGGACCAGCCGACCAGAGTGCCCTCGTGGAACACCGGCACAGCAAAAGCGACATCCGGGCCATGGCTTGCCCCGCCGTAAGGGTCGTTGTGCATGATCACATCGCCCTCGTTCAACGTCTCACCCCGCGCCTCGAGGGTTGACAGAATGTTGCGGACATAGCCTGGGATGGGGCCAGATTGAAGCGGAGTTGACAGGCGGCATTCGCACAATTGCCGGCCCGTGGCATCGGTCAGCGCGGCCCCGAAGTCCTCGGACTCGCGGATGATCGAGGAATAGGACATCCGCATCAGCTTGTGCCCCATCTCAAGCGCGATGGTATCAAGACCGCCTTGAATCACGGCGGCGGTGACGGGGTCGATGCGGGTCATGGCAGCACCTTTTGGGTGAGGATCAGGGAACCGGCTGGGTGAACCTCTGCCTGCCAGCCGGGTGGGACAGCAGTCGTGGTATCCTTTTGCAGAATGATTGCCGGGCCAGAGAACGGCTGGCTCAAGGGCAAGGAGGCGCGCTGGTAGATCGCGGTAGGGTAAGACGCCAGCGTGCCGCTCACGCGGAAAACAGTATTGCTGTGCCGGATCAACGCCAGTTCCAGTGAACCGCCTGGTGCCGCCCGGCCGGGGGTAAGGCGCGGCATGGCCCCGCGCCCAACTACACGGAGGTTTACCACTTCGACTGGGTTCTGCGGGAAAGCATGGCCATATTCGGCCGCGTGTGCTGCGTGAAAGGCGTCAAGCACCTGTGCCATTGAAGCGTCATCCACCGAGCCATTAGGAATGGGCACTTTCAGCTCATATCCCTGCCCGACATAGCGCAGATCGCCGATCCGGGCATAGCTCACCGCATCCGGCGCGATCCTGTCTGCCGCAAAGCGACCGGCCAGATGATTTTGCATGGCGGCAAGATCGGCGTTGATGCGGGACAGATTGAACTGGCCCGATGTCTGAAACAACGTGCGCACGGCATCATATTTCAGGTCGGTCACCAATAGACCCATGGCCGATGTGATCCCCGGAAAGGGCGGCACAATAACCTCTGGGATTGCCAGCATTGCGGCAACCTCGGCCGCGTGCAGCGGCCCTGCGCCCCCCATGGCCACAAGGGCAAAACCGCGCGGATCAATCCCTTTCTGCAACGTGCGGCTGCGGATGGCATTGGCCATGTTGGCGTTCAGAATTGTGAGCACGCCCTCGGCCGTATCCAGCAGTGGCAGGCCAAGTCGTGCTGCAAGGGTGGCTATCACACGTTCGGCGGCAGTGGCGTCCAACTTCATCGCACCACCCAGAAAATCGCCCGGCAACAGACGGCCCAGCACAATATTGGCGTCCGTGACCGTCGGCAGATCACCACCGCGCCCATAGGCGGCAGGCCCTGGTGACGCACCCGCTGACTGTGGACCAACCCGGAAAGCGCCGCCTTCATCAACATAGGCGATCGACCCGCCGCCGGCCCCGATGGTGTGAATATCCAGCATTGGCATCAACAAGGGGAACCCGGCAATCGAGGTGGAGCGTGCATCCGTCTCGACGATCTGGCCATCGTTGATGATGCCGATATCCGCCGAGGTTCCGCCGATATCAAAAGTGATCAGGCGATTGCGGCCCGCCTGATCGCCCACCCAGCCGCCGCCCAAGACCCCTGCCGCCAGCCCCGACATCAGGGTAAGCGCCGGTTTCTCCGTGACCATTCGCGCGGTCGCGACCCCGCCGTTCGAGGACATGATCCGCAATTCCCCGGTTACCCCGATCTGCTTGAGTGCTGCATCGAGTGCGGCGACATAGGACCCGACCTTTGGCCCGATGAAAGCCGAGAGTGCCGCTGTGGTAAACCGCTCGAACTCGCGGAACTGTGGTGAAAGCGAAGATGAAGTAGTAACAAACGCGCCCGGCATTTCAGCGCGCACGATGGCTGCTGCGCGGTCTTCATGCGCGGGGTTGAGGTAGGAGAACAAAAAACAGATGGCAACGCTTTCTACCCCTTCGACGGCAAGCTCCCGCGCGGCGCGGCGCACGGCCTCTTCGTCCAGGGGCACCAATTCTGCGCCATCCGGCGAGATAAGGCGACAGGGCACCGTCTTGCGATGCGCCCGTTCGATCAGTGGGCGCGCCTGCCAGGGCAGATCCTGCTGGATAGAATAGTGTTCAACCCGTTGATGCCGGGCAATGTGCAGAATATCGCGGAAACCGTCATTCGTGATCAGCCCAGTCTTTGCGCCCTTATGTTCCAGCACGGCATTCGTGGCGGTGGTGGTGCCGTGCAGGACATAGCGCACCTCGGACGGCGTTACCCGTGCGAGGGCGCAAAGTTCAGACACGCCCTGCAACACGCCCACCGACGGGTCGCCCGGCGTTGTCGGCACCTTATGGATGACCTGCTGCGCGGTTTGCATGTTGGCCAACACCAGATCCGTAAAGGTTCCACCGACATCAACACCGACCGTGATCATTCAACTGTCCTCCGCACGGACACCCGATGTGCGTTTTGCCTGCGCAATTTATCTTCAGGACGATCGCGATGGCTACAACCGAAAGCTAACTGCGTGACAAACGTGCAAAACTGCCCCTGTCCACAACGAGAATGGGGGAAGTTTTGAGCATTTTGCTGTCGAACGCCCCTTAAATGGCTCAACCACCCGCTCTTTCGGCCAATCGTCCTGACGCCAATACCGAATCATTGCTTCGTTTCCGGAGCAATGAATGATGCAGTTTGTACTTAGAGTGCATGAATAAGGTGATCGATAGCCGGAATCTGCATCTTTTTTGGGCACAACGCTGTCAGCCGCACTTGGCGAGCAGTCGGAAATGGCATCGCCGAATTTAAGAGAGGATGCAGCATGACGGTGGTTGGGGATGTCGGTCTTGCGCAGCGCGGATGATCTTGAACTTGTTGGATTGACCAAGCGGTATGGTACGGCTCTGGCCGTTAACTCCATTAGTCACCTATTCAGGGCTGGCTCCTATGTCTGCCTTCTGGGTCCGTCGGGCTGTGGCAAGTCTTCGACCTTGCGTATGATCGCTGGGCATGAATCCGTTACCGATGGTGCCATCATCCTTGGCGGCAAGGATGTGGCGATGCTGCCGCCCGCCCAACGCGGCACGGCGATGATGTTTCAATCCTATGCCTTGTTTCCGCATCTCTCCGTGCGCGACAACGTGGCCTTCAGCTTGAAGATGAAAGGCGTGGACAAGTCGACGCGTCATGCCGAAGCAGACAATCTGCTGGAACTGGTGGGCATGAGCAACCTTGCCGACCGGCTTCCGGCGCAGCTTTCGGGTGGCCAGCAACAGCGCGTGGCGCTTGCCCGTGCACTGATTACCAACCCACAGGTCTTGCTGCTGGATGAACCGCTGTCTGCGCTGGACCCGTTCCTGCGCATCCGAATGCGGACCGAGTTGAAAAAGCTGCAACGCGAGTTGGGGATCACCTTCATCCATGTGACCCACGGGCAGGATGAAGCCCTCGCGCTGGCGGATGAGATTGTGGTGATGAACAACGCGGTCATCGAACAGGCGGGCCCCGCGCGCGAGGTGTTCAACGCCCCCAAGACCGCATTTGTCGCGCGCTTTATCGGCGGCCACAATGTGATCATCGTGCCACAAGGCAGCTTTGCGGTACGGGCAGATGAGGTCCGTCTGGTGACAGGCGGCACAGAAGCCTTCGTCACCGCGATCGAATATCAGGGCACGCATGTCGCGCTGACCTGCCGCATCACCAGCGAGCAGGACGTTCTGGCCCTGATCCCCGAGGCGGCCTTCTTTTCCGACCTCAAAAACCTTGGCGACGCCGTTACACTTGCCTGGGACGAGACGAAGGCCCATCGCCTTCAAGGCTAAACGAATAAAGCGAAAACCAACAGAGAAGGAAGTACCATGAGCAAGATACACTACAGCCGGCGCAACGTCCTGAAGGGCGGGGTCGCCGCAGTTGCGGCAAGCACCCTGCCAGCCCCGATGATCTGGGCGCAAAACATCAAGGATGTTGTCTTGCGCCAGGCAGGCACTGGGGTATCGGCCTTCAACGAAGTGGCGGCAAAGGTCAAGGAAGACCTCGGCTTCACATTGGAAATGACGGCACTGGATTCCGATGCCGTGACCCAGCGCGCCGCCACCCAGCCCGACAGCTATGATATTGCCGATATCGAATACTGGATCTGCAAGAAGGTCTGGCCGACTGGCAACCTGCAGGCGATGGATATTTCCAAGATTAAGAACTACGACAAGATTGCCGGCACGTTCCGTGATGGTAAACTGACGCCCGACAGCGTGATCGCCCAAGGCACCGCCCCCCATACTGTGGGCTTTGTCGAAGGTCCGGGTTCCACCACTTTCACCACGCAGGATTCTGGCTGGATGACCTTGATCCCCACGATCTACAACGCTGACACGCTGGGCATCCGCCCCGACCTGATC
>CALGEE010000056.1 GCA_937881525.1 uncultured Sphingomonadales bacterium
TGTTCCGCCTGGCGACGGTTATTCTCGCCTATTGCGCGATCGGTATTTTTGCCCTCAACAACATCGTCTTTGATCTTTGGGTGCTGCTTGCGTTTGGGGTCATCGGGTATGCGATGCGTAGTTACGGCTTTCCGTTGGCGCCGATGATCCTCGGCGTTGTGTTGGGTGATAATGCTGAAATCAACCTGATCCGCGCACTTGCCACAGATAGCGATCTGACGATTTTCTTCACGCGGCCGTGGTCGCTTTTCTTTATCATGATCGCCGTATTCTCGACGGCCTTCCCTTGGTATCAAAAGTATCGGGGCAAGCAGTTCTGGACGCTGCTTTTCACGCCGTTGCTCTCAATCACGCTGTCGGTGCCGATGTTCATGATGGAAGGGGCTGTGCGTCCTGTCGTCGGTGGCGCGCTGATCGCCATTGGGCTGTACATGTTGTATCGCCGTCATCAGACGGGCTGGGCGTTGAATGCCGCCGATTCTGAAACACCAAAATTTCAGGAGAGCTGACAAAATGGCGGACTGGGCGGACGACATTTATGCTGCGTTTAAGGACGCCGACATCAATCAGGTAGCGTATGTACCGGACGCCGGGCACGCGCGGCTGATCAATGCGTGCATTGCCGACAACGATATCCAGACCGTTTCGCTGACCACCGAAGAAGAAGGCGTCGCCGTCTCTGCAGGTGCTTGGCTCGGCGGCGACAAATGCGTGTTGCTGATGCAGTCATCGGGCGTCGGCAACTGCATCAATATGTTATCACTGACCGAGACTTGCCGTTTCCCGTTTGCGACGCTCGTCACCATGCGCGGCCAGTGGCACGAGTTTAACCCCTGGCAGATGCCCATGGGCACCACCACCAAGCTGGCACTCGAAACCGCGGGCTTACTGGTGGATGAAGTCGACGATGCGGCTGATGTCGGCCCGCGCACGGCGGCAATCCTGCACAAAGCCTTTGTCGGCGCGCAGTCGACGGCACTGTTGTTGGGCCAGCGTTTGGTCCCCGTCAAAACGTTTGGGAAATGAGGGCCGGGATATGAGTGAACGTGCTGAACAATTTTCCCTGCATCGTCGCGACGTCGCCAAGACATTGCTGCACGCCCGCGACGACATGCTGATCGTCACCGGCCTGGGTTCGACCAATTGGGATTTTACCGCCGCCGGCGACCACCCGCGGATTTTTCCGCTGTGGGGGGCGATGGGTGGCGCTGTGCCAATCGGCCTTGGCCTGGCGTTGGCGCAGCCCGCCAAGCGCGTGCTGGTCGCCACCGGCGACGGCGAGATGCTGATGGGCATCGGCGCCTTGGCCTCGGTTGCCGTGAAAGCACCAAAGAACCTTGTGATCTGCGTGTTCGATAACGAACGCTATGGTGAAACCGGGATGCAGACCACGCACACCGCCAGCGTCGCCGACTTGGCGCTGACCGCGAAGGGCCTGGGCATTCAAGACGCCGACACCATTGTTGATGACGCATCCCTCACCGCGAACTTGGATGCCATTGCCAGCGCCGACGGCCCAATTTTCCGGGTCATCAAAGTCCGCGCCGAGAAGCTCGACTTCGTGCTTCCGTCTAAAGACGGTGTGCATTTGAAAAACCGCTTCCGCGCAAACTTGCTGGGTGAAGGCGCTTTGTGAGATCATCCTTCGAGACGCCGCTGCGCGGCTCCTCAGGATGAGGCTACATGATTATCCTCATCATGAGGAGCCCGCCCAAAGGGTGGGCGTCTCGAAGGATCATATAACCCAAGGAGACCATCATGTTGGCAGATGATTTGACGGCGATCCA
>CALGEE010000057.1 GCA_937881525.1 uncultured Sphingomonadales bacterium
GTTCCGTCAAGGCGTAAGAAGCTGCCATCGCTTTCATCGGCTTCAACCACCATCCAGTCACTTGCCCCAAGGCGCGCGTTGGAACCATAGCTATTGATAATCCCGCCGTTGATGACCGTCGGGTCAATGCCGCCTTGGTCAAGCATCGCGGCGATCAACGATGTCGTGGTCGTCTTTCCATGCGTGCCCGCCACGGCAACAGTATTTTTCAGCCGCATCAATTCGGCGAGCATTTCGGCGCGGCGCACCAAGGGTATCCGCCGTTCCAAAGCTGCATCGCGCTCGGGGTTGCCTTCCTTGACGGCAGTCGACGTTACAACGACTGTCGCCTCGCCCAAATTGTCGGCACTGTGGCCTATCATCACCTTGATGCCGCGTTGGCGAAGGCCATCAATGACATAGCTATCCGCAATGTCGCTGCCTTGCACGTTATAGCCAAGATTATGCATGATCTCTGCAATGCCTGACATCCCTATCCCGCCGATGCCGACGAAATGGACAATGCCAATATCGGTAGGAACACCCTTCACGCTACGTTCTCTTTGGCAAGTGCAGGGGACGAACTGAAAGCGCCCCTGTGTTCGGACGGCGACGTTATATGATGCATGATTGGGGCGCGGCCAAAAGACTCGACAAGGTCGGCAAGGTCGGCAACCGCATTAGGCCGGCCGCAGTTTTTCGCTGCCTTCGCTGCATTTTCCAACGCACCGGGCTCAAGCGCAATTTTCTCGATCTGCTTGGCCAACTCTACCGCGGTGAATGCTGGCTGCGCGATGGCGCGGGCGCCGCCTGCTTGAACCATTTCCTTAACATTATAGCTTTGATGGTCATCGGTTGCGCTTGGTAGCGGTACCAATATGGCTGGCCGTCCAGCGCAGGTCAGTTCAGCTATCGTTGACGCCCCTGCCCGCGATATCACCATATGCGCCCAGCCAAGTCGTTCAGGCAGGTCAGGCAAATAGGTCGCGAGTTCGGCCGGAATGTCGTGGGCGGCATATGCTGCGCGCACAGCCTCAATATCTTCGGCGCGGCACTGCTGCGTTACCTGCAACCGACGCCGCAAATTTAGCGGCAGTTGGGAAAGGCCATCTGGCACAACGTCAGAAAGCACGGCTGCGCCTTGGCTTCCGCCCGTCACAAGCACGCGAAAAATGTCCGCGTCCAAAAGCGGGGGATAGGGTTTGTCGCGCAGGGCAAGCACCTCTTCGCGGATTGGGTTGCCGACAAGATGCACCTTGCCTGCGTAGCGCGGAGAAAGGCGAAGTACTTCGGGATAGGACGTGGCAATGGCATTCACGTGCCGCGCGGTGAAACGGTTGACGCGGCCAAGCACGGCATTTTGTTCGTGAATAATCGTCGGAATTTTCTCGGCAAAGGCACCGAGAAGCGCTGGAAATGCTGGGTATCCGCCAAAACCAACCACAGCGCTTGGTTCAAAATTTTCGTATAAGCCGCGCGCCATCTTGCGGCCTTGGGCAATCGCCTGGATCCCCGGAAGCCAGCTACTCGGTTTTTTGGTGATCCGGCCAGCGGGCAGCAGATGGGTTGCCACCTTGTCTGGGCAACCCGGAATTTTTGCGCCACGCGCATCGGTAATTAAAGCTACATTATGGCCGCGGTTTATCAATTCTTGCCCCAAGGCAAAGGCAGGGATCAGATGCCCCCCAGTTCCGCCAGCGGCCAAGACATAATGCCGAGATATGGTCATGGCCGTTGTCCCTTCACCATATACAGCGACCGGTCAAGATACGGGTTTCGCTTCGTCAGTGCGAGTATGAGACCGCAAGTCATCGAAAGCGCAACTATGGATGATCCGCCATAGCTTATGAAAGGCAAAGTCATGCCCTTAGAGGGAAAGACACCCAGGTTAACCGCAATGTTAATCATCGCCTGCCCGCAAAACTGCGCGCCCAGCCCCGTAACCGCCAGCACTACAAACTGGTCCTTTTCATCCAACAAGCGAATGATAATGCGCACCAGTATGGCAAAATACAGTATGGCAATGACCATGCAGGCAAGCAGACCGAATTCTTCGCCTATCACGGAGAAGATGTAGTCGGTATGCCCCTCAGGCAACGAATATTTTTTGACCCCAAGTCCCGGACCGAGACCAGTAAAGCCCCCATTGATCAATGTCGCCAGCGCCATCTTGTCATGGGTTAGGCCCTCAGTTCCAAAAATCCAGGCATCGATGCGCTGCGTTGCAACCGGGTAATAATTATAGGCCAGCACGATGAAGATGATGCCGCTGATGATAAGGCCCCAGAGACGGCTTGCAGGAACGCCAGCGACCATCATCAATGCAGACCATGTGCCCATGAACAATATCGTCTGGCCAAGGTCGGGTTGCATCAAAAGGAAGATACAGACAGCAGCGGTAACAATGCTGCTGATAATCAGGACTGGCAGAGTCGGGTCTTTCAACCGCCAGCTGATAATCCATGCCATCGTAACGGCGTAAAAGGGCTTTAGGAATTCCGATGGCTGAAGCCCCGCAAAACCGGGGCCAATCCAGCGGCGCGATCCATTCACCTCGCGCCCTAATACGGGCACAAGCACAAGCAGCACGAACACAATGCAGAAACCATAAACGGCAATGCGTCGGGCCTTTTCGCGCGGACACATGGAGATAAACAGCATGATTGGCACGCCAACAATCACCCACATCAGCTGCCGATAAAAGAAATACAGCGAGGATAATTGCGATGTCGAAGCCGACAGCCGCTGCGCACCGGCGGGCGATGCCGCCGCAACCGCAAGCAAGCCAATCGCAATCAATACCATCATCAGCGACAACAATACCCGGTCAAGTTCCCAGAACCAGACGCCCAGCGGCGAACGGTCACCACGGCCCAAACGGTTGGCAAAGCCGATCTTGCCCGTTTTTGCCGCCAATACCCAAGGAACATCTTTGCCGTCGCTCATAACGCTCCCACAATTGCGCGAAATGCATCGCCGCGCGCTTCGAAATCCTTGAACTGGTCAAAGGACGCGCATGCAGGTGAGAGCATGATAACGTCACCGGGTTGCGCCTGTGCCGCCGCCGAGTACACCGCAGTGCCCATCATCTCACAGCGTTCTACTGGCAAATGTGGGGACAGCAGTTCGTGAAACAGCAGCCCTGCCTCCCCAATGGTGTAAGCCTTTACAACATGGCCAAAATTGGGAATGCATTCGTCAAGATTGTCGGTTTTAGGCAAGCCGCCGACGATCCAGTGCACACGCGGATATGCCGCCAGTGCAGGCGCGGTGGATGCACCATTGGTCGCCTTGCTGTCATTGATGAACAATACGCCGTTCCGTTCGGCAACAACCTCCATGCGGTGGGCAAGCCCCTTAAAGGTCCGCATAGCAGGCCGCCATTGCGCTTCGGTCACGCCAAGCGATTCCACGATGGCGATGGCCACTGCTATATTCTGAAGGTTATGTGGCCCTTGCAGCGAGGGCCATTCTTCTTGACCGCTGACCGACTGCGGATCCGCTAAATGCACAAACTCTGCCCCGCGCCGGGTAAGCACGTCGCGATAGACCCGCTCGGTGTTGGCGTCGCCTTTGCCAAAGACCGACGTTTCATGTCCCGTCTGCATTTCGAAAAGACGCGCTTTCGACGCCATATACCCCTCATAGCCGTCATAGCGGTCAAGATGGTCAGGCGACAGGTTGATGAGCACCGCAGCGTCGCAGGCGAGCGTATGTGTGATGTCGATCTGGTAGCTTGAAAGCTCAAGCAAATACACGCAGCCTGAGGGCAATGGCGCTTGCGACAATATCGGCAGCCCGATGTTGCCGCCCATGCGCACCGGCAGCCCTGCGCTTTCCAACATATGATGCACAAGCGCCGTTGTCGTAGATTTGCCGTTGGTTCCGGTAATGCCGACCACGCGGTGCGGCGGCAAGTTGGGCCGCGCCATCGCAAACAATTCCATGTCACCAATCAGCGGCAGGCCCTCTTCCTTTGCCTTTTCAGCGATGGGATGACGGTTGATTGGTACGCCGGGTGATACGACAATCGCGTCATAACCGGACAGGTCACTCAGCAACGGGTCAGCAATCGTCGCGATGTCAGCGACTTTGGCGCGTGCGCCTTCATCATTGTCCCACGCCAATATCTGCGCGCCGCCTGCCACAAGAAAACGTGCCGCGGACAGACCGGAGCGCGCAAGCCCCAATATAGCGTACTTCCGGTCATTAAAGGCAGGGGTAGTAATCATCTGAGCTTAAGGGTTGATAGCCCCGCAAGCGCCAATACGAAAGCCACAATCCAGAACCGAATGACAACGGTCGGCTCCGACCAGCCCAGCTGTTCAAAATGGTGGTGGATTGGTGCCATGCGGAAAATGCGCTTTCCGGTCTGCTTGAACCAGAACACCTGAATGATGACCGAAAGCGCCTCAATAACGAAAAGTCCGCCGATGATGGCAAGAACAAATTCATGGTGCGCCACAACGGCAATCGCGCCAAGCGTTCCGCCCAAAGCAAGGCTTCCCGTGTCGCCCATGAAAACAGCCGCAGGCGGGGCGTTGAACCACAAAAAGGCAAGGCCGGCGCCGACAATGGCACCGCATAGCATGGCGAGGTCCCCTGCTCCCAAGAAGAACGGAATACCCAGATATGCTGCATATTTGGCATTGCCGACCATGTAGACGATCAACATAAATGCAATGGAGGCAATGATGACGGGCATCGTCGCAAGGCCATCAAGGCCGTCGGTCAAGTTTACTGCATTGCCGAATGAAACAATCACAAACGCACCAAAAGGTACATACCACCAGCCCAAGTCGATCACGGGGCCGTTAACAAACGGCAGATACAAATTGCCACCTGATTGCGCGACAATCAGCGATACCGCAACGCCCGCAATCGCAAACTCCCACAACAAGCGGACTTTGCCAGATACGCCCTTATGGCTGCGTTTCTTGACCTTGTCATAATCATCGAGAAATCCAACGGTGCCAAAGCCCACGGTCACAAGCAAGCAGGCCCAAACGTACACATTCTTCAAATCCATCCACAACAGCATGGAAATGCCGACCGAGACCAATATCATCAGCCCGCCCATTGTTGGGGTGCCCACTTTTGCAAGATGGGATTGCGGCCCGTCGCTGCGGATGGGCTGGCCCTTGCCTTGGCGCACGCGCAGCATGCTAATGAAGCGTGGACCGATAAGCAGGCCGATAACAAGAGCGGTTGCAACCGCAGCCCCAGAGCGGAAGCTTAGATAGCGAATAAGGTTAAGTATCCCAGGAAAACCAAGATATTCAGCCAAAACATAAAGCATCAGTTTTCCCCACCCGTCAGCGCGCTGACGATGGTGGAAAGTCCCATACTATTGGAACCTTTGACCAAAATCGTGTCCGATGCGCAAAGACATTGTTGCAGAAGGGCAAGTGCCTCCTGCGCGGTCGCACAATGCGCGAATTCCTTCGGTCCCTCAACCCCTGCTTTCAAATCTTCAGCAAGAATTGCCATCTCTTTGCCGACAAGGATAGCAAAATCGACCTTTGCAGCAGCCAAGGGTGCTGCAAGGGCGCTGTGATAATCATCGCCTTTGTCGCCAAGTTCTTTCATGGATCCCAGCACAGCGATGCGTCGCCCGCCGCCCCACAAGCCCAATTGGCCGATAGTCGCGGCCATTGAGGCAGGGTTGGCGTTGTAGCTTTCATCGATCAAATGGGCGGTGCCTCCGGCAATCGCAACGTCGTGCCGCGCACCGCGTCCGGCAAGGCCACCCATTTCCGCCATGGCAAGGCAAGCAGAGGCAAGATCGCCACCCGCTGCCAACACTGCGGCCAATACGGCCATGCTGTTACCGATCCAGTGCTGCCCGGGTTGAGACAGGTTGAAAGACAATATTGCGTCGCACACCTTGGCCGTAATCAGCGTGCTATTATGCACGCTATCCAAATGGTCGATCACGCGGACATCTGCATCCGCGCTGAAGCCAAAGGTCAATATGGCGTTGGTGTATTGCTCAGCTGCCGCGCGCAAACGCCGATAATGCACATTGTCGGCAGGCAATATCGCCGTGCCGCCTTCGACCAAGCCTTCGAAGATCTCGGCTTTGGCGTCAGCAATACCGCTCTCGTCCTTGAAAAATTCGATATGTGCAGGTGCAATGGTGGTGATGATGGCGACATCGGGCCGGACGATGTGGCTAAGCGCGCGCATTTCACCAGCGTGGTTCATGCCCATTTCGAAAACGCCGAAGTCGCAATCCGCGGGCATCCGCGCAAGACTTAAGGGCACGCCAACATGGTTGTTGTAGCTTTTGACCGAACGGTGCGCCCGCCCGCGTGAGCAACGATCAAGCGCGGCAAACAGCGCCTCCTTCGTGCCTGTCTTACCGGCGGAACCCGTAACCCCAATGATTTTCGCCTTAGTCCGCGCGCGTGACGCATGACCAAGCGCCTCAAGCGCTTGCATCGTGTCTGCAACTAGAATGTGCGGATACGGAACGGGCTGCGACACAATCGCGCCCGCCGCGCCATTGGCAAAGGCCTTGTCTAAGAACAGATGCCCATCGGTCTCTCTGCACCCTTCAACGCAAAAAAGAGGTCGCCTTTGCCGATTTCACGCGAGTCAAACGCAACGCCCGTAACGTCAAAATGCCCCGAACCTGTCCCGCCAGTTGCCGCCAGCAACTCCTCGAATGTCCATAACACGGTCATGCCGCGCATTCTCGGGCGACTTCGACATCGTCAAAAGGCAGAACGCGGCCCATAATGATTTGCCCTTGTTCGTGGCCCTTGCCCGCGATCAGCACGATATCGTCGGGTTCGGCATGTTCGATGGCAAAGGCGATCGCATAATGCCGGTCGCCAATCTCATGCGCGCCCTTGGCCCCTGCCATGACGTCAGCGCGGATAAGCGATGGGTCCTCACTTCTTGGGTTATCGTCAGTGACAATCACAATGTCAGAGTCCGCGACGGCCACAGCGCCCATCTCCGGACGCTTGCCTGTATCGCGGTCGCCGCCTGCGCCGAACACAGTAATCAACTTGCCCTTCGTATGCGGGCGCAATGCTGCAATGGCCGCGCGCAAGCCGTCGGGCGTATGCGCATAATCGACATACACAGGCGCGCCACTTTTGGTAATGACGGCACGCTCCAGTCGTCCGCGCACTGGCTGCAACCGCGCCAGATGGGAAAGCAGGCTCTCCACCTCTCCCCCGCTTGCCATAACTACCCCTGCCGCGACGAGCGCATTTGCGGCCTGATAGGCGCCGATAAGCGGCAGCTTAACCTTATGCACATCGCCCTGAATACGCAGCTCAAGCGTCTGCCCAAGCTGGGTCGCTTGGCGGGAGATCAGTTGAATGCCCTTGCCCTTTTCCCCAACGGTGATCAGGCGCAATTCGCGTTGGCGGGCACGCGCAATGACTTGGTCAGACCAAATATCGTCTGCCCAGATCACGGCGCAGCCATTGGCCTCAACTACCTGATCGAATAGCCGCATCTTAGTTTCAAAATAATTTTCCATCGTCCCGTGATAATCAAGATGGTCACGGCTTAAATTGGTAAAGGCGGCAACCGAAACGGGCACGCCTTCACTGCGATATTGGGACAGGCCGTGGCTTGATGCCTCGAATATCGCATGGCTGATGCC